>JBOHWM010000391.1:0-16977 GCA_050736555.1 Binataceae bacterium (SeqCode) | reverse complement strand
ACGTTCGTGTATGTCAAACCAGGGGCGAGTTGGAAAATCGTGAGCTGCCACATTTCTCCATTGCCTAAGGAATAGCGCCACACCCGATCAGCTCTCGAATCAACCCGTCCTGACGACAGGCGGGGTCCGGCCGAAACCTTCGGCTGGATCCCGCCTGTCGTATAAAACATGCTGTCTCTCGGCGTGCTTCAATTCTTTTGCTCGGGATCTACGTTATGGAAAACGCTTTGTCTTAAACTTAACCGCTGCTTGGGAACCTCCGCACAAGCTCGCCTGTCATTTCTGAACGGAGTTTGCGAAGTGAAGAATCCCGGAAAAACCGTTGGAAACCCAAAATAATCCGGGATTTTTCGCTGCGCTCAGAATGGCGGACGCACGTTGACTGAACACGCGTCTTTCTGAAATTCTCGATATATCAAAGTCATCTCCCTGCCGGGTTTCAATAGCTCCGATAAAAGGCGGTTCCGTTAATTAGCGCGGATCGTTTTGACCACGGCGCATTGAAGCATTTCTTTTCAGGTTGTCCCGGAGATGGCGCGCGCGCCATCAACATGCTCCAACGGCGCCTGGCATGCGATCTGGAGTTGAACACTTAAATTGCGCAGCGATCACCATACCTACATTCCGGCATTCGACGGCTTGCGCGGTCTCGCAATCCTGCCGGTAATTCTTTTGCATGTCGGCGTGACCACGCTGCCAAACGGTGGTTTGCTGTATGAACTTTCACGTGGCTGGTACGGTGTCGATCTTTTCTTCGTGCTGAGCGGGTTCCTGATCACCTGGATTCTCGCCGGTGAAATTGAATCCACTGGGACGCTCGATCTCGGGCGTTTTTACAAGCGGCGATTCCTGCGGCTCGCGCCCGCGTACCTATCGATGTTGATGGCGGTGCTGGTGGGCGCGGCGATTTTCAATCGCTCCGCGTTGGCAAAAGTACCGGCGGTCGTTCCGGCGCTGCTCACCTATACCTACAATTATCAGATTGCGCTCGGTGGTCCTCATTTTGGTGTCATCGTGGTGGTCTGGTCATTGTGCATCGAAGAACAATTCTATTTCACTTGGCCATGGATATTGCGTGCTTTGGGCCGGCGGCACGCCTTATGGTTCAGTTTGGCCGCTATCGCCGCCTTAAGCGTCTATCGCAGCGGGCTTTACCTGGTGATGAACTGGGGTCATTTAACGTATCCGAGTGCGACCTCTTCAATTTGGATTTACTTTGCCACGGGTACACGGATTGGCGCGATTTTCACGGGCTGTGCGGCTGCATTGTCTCTGCGTCATAAGCGCACACGAATGTTGTGGGAAAGGTTGAAGAACACCCGGCTGTTTGCTCTGGTCGCGTTGCTCCTCGTTGGCTTCGGAGTCGCGCTAGTGACCGGCGGCAGGCCTTCCAGCGGATCTTTCAGAAGCGCCACGCTCGGCTACACCCTGGTGGGCTTCACCACCGCGATTCTGATTACCGCGGTATTCCTGCAGCCGTCATCGCTGGTTTCGCGCGCGCTGTCATGGAAACCGCTCGTGTCGCTGGGCACCGTCTCATACGGGGTCTATTTGTTTCATCCGGCTATCGCGTGGTTGCTGCTCCATTTAGCGCGGATTGCCGGTGTCACCATCGCGATGGGTTCCGTGCTCGAATTTTTGCTCGCGTCGGTGCTGGTGCTTGCCTTGACCTGGAGCTTCGCGGCGCTTCATTACCGCTACGTGGAACGTTGGTTTCTCTCTCTACGCAAGCCGGTGGCGGGCGGCTCTCAACTATCCAGGGCCTGAGCCCGATGAATCCCGGGGATCGAACCGGAAACCACCCACGATGAAAGCCGGCAACTTACTACTTAATTGCTATTATTGCCATTTACCGGCAACGCTGAGTCACGGTCTCACGCGGTGGCCATCGCGTCCATGGCGTTGCTGAAATCACGCATTGCGGTGCGGCCCGGTCCAATCGGAAAGATCACCGGATGCGTGACTCCGGCCGCACGAAAACGCGCGACGAATTCACGTCCGGAGGCGGGCGTGCCGAAGGCCGCGATACGGCGTGCGGCTTCGTCGCTGAGTGCGCTGGCCGCGTCGTCGCGATGTCCGGCTTTCCACAAGCGCCGAACCTCCGCGAATTGATCAGCCAGCCCGTAGCGCGCGAACATCGCATTGTAGGCATCGACGAAAGCGTAACCTGCGAGCTCACGCTTGAAGGCCGCTATCGCCGCCGTTTCATCCTCGGTGATACACATGCGGATGTACATGCCGATATCAGTTTCGCCTGGATGGCGGCCGGCGCGTTCGGCCCCGGCCCGGATTTCATTGATCATCGCGGGCACCGCTTCCGGTGGCGAATAATTGAGCAATACGCCGTCGGCGATTTCACCCGCTAGCCGCAACATTGGCGGGTTGAGCGCCGCCAGGTACACGCGCGGCGGCGGTGCTGAAGATTTGAAGCCAAGCCGGAAGTCGCAGCGGTAAACTTTGCCGTCGAATTTGGCACGGCCCTCGGCAAAGAGCTGGCGCATGATCGCGACGCACTCGCGCATCGCCGTCACCGGCATCCGATATGACGCTCCATGCCAACGTTCGACGATTACCGGGCTGGATACGCCGAGCCCCGCTATCGCACGCCCGTTGCACAAATCATTGAGCGTGAGAAAGCTCATCCCCATCACGCCCGGCGTGCGAATCTGGATCGGTACCACGCCGGTGGCGAGAGCGGCGGTGCTGGTGCTGCGCGCGACCACGCCGAGCGTCAGAAAAGCGTCCGGTCCGGATACTTCCGCGACCCATAACGAAGAGTAGCCGCGCTCCTCGGCCTCACGCGCAATACGCGGCAGTTCGGCGAATTGGGAACTCGCGACCGTAAGATGTAAGCCGATTTTGCGTGCCGCTTGCGCCATGGGACTCCTTGGGTTGAGGGCGCGGTAGAAGGGGCCATCCGTGCGGCATTGCCCCTTACAACACCCTGGTTAAACTGGTTGGAAATGAAGGCACGATTCTGCCGCGTTCATTCTCTAACCGCAAGGCGCGATTGCCTCGCCGCGTCAGGCGCCAGTATAAACATGAGCGGAGGCGAAGCGGATGCCGTTTTTCGATTCGGTCGGCGTGCGGATTCAAGCCGATGGCGCAAGATCCAGCGGCCACCGTCAATGTCGGGATGTTGTCGCCGACGGTGCCGCAGCGGATGTTCCGCTTCGTGCCAGCCTCTGTTTATCATACGATTGTCAATGGCGGCGCGCGCTTCGTAGTGCATGTGGTGGTGTCATACCGCGGGCCCGATCAACGCGAGTTCTGCCACAACGAGCTGATGACCTGTGATTGGCGGGCTCAAGCCTTTTCCTCGAGCGGCGGCCGTGATCGATGTGGTGGTGAGGTCTATTGAAGGACCTCGCTTTGCAAGCCCGCCTTGATCGCCCGTGTCACAGTCAAGGGCAGGCGTCAAGAGCGATGCCGCGTTTTCCTATGGATTGGCGTTAAATTCCTGGTGATTCACGTGAAACATATGCGCATGCTCCAGGACTGCTAACCAGCGCCGGATGAGTGGAAAATTGGGTGCGTTGCCAAGTGGCAGCCCATCTGGCAATTTCCTTTGGAAAGCTCGAGTTTATTTCTGATGCGCTGTCCGATTTGCAAGAAACCGGTTGATGTGTCCCCGAGTAATCGCTTCAGGCCGTTTTGTTCCGAACGCTGCCGCACGATCGATCTCGGCACCTGGGCAGGGGAGGGCTATCGTGTTGAAGGGGGCAAGGTTGAGGACCGCGAACATCCGCAAGACCGCGAGCCTCCCGGCCATATAAAAAAGCATGAAGATTGATGGCCACGGCGGCGGTTCGCCACTCGAATCGATACTGCCTGCGTCGCCATTATCGCTCGGGCGCTGCAACGGCGTTTTGCCCGTTCTGTAAGATGACGAAATTATCCGGTGAGTGGTGATGGTGAAGCCCTCGCACCGCGAGCAGCCGGCTTCTGGAATTTCGCGGATACATCCGAGCGCGGTTATCGCTGCCGATGTCGAGTTGGCGCCCGGCGTCGAAGTCGGTCCCTTCTGTATGCTCGAGGGTCGCATCCGAATTGGACCTGGCACGCGATTAATCGGCCATGTCAGCATCTTTGGCGACACTGAAATCGGTGCCGGAAATGTGCTCCACCCCAACGTAGTGATCGGTGACGAACCGCAGGACCTTGGCTATGGCGGCGGCCCGCGCGCCGTGCGCATTGGCGACCGCAACGTCTTTCGCGAGGGCGTCACTGTCCATCGCGGCAGCGAGCGCGGCGAGGTCACCATCGTTGGCGACGATAATTTTTTTATGCAGAACGCGCACGCGGCGCATGACTGCCGGGTGGGCAACGGTACGGTAATCGCTGGTGGCGCGCTGCTCGCGGGATGGGTGGAGGTCGGCGACCATGCGCTGGTCTCCGGCAATTGCGTGGTGCATCAGTACGTCCGCATCGGGCGGCTGGCGATGATGCGCGGGTTGAGCCGCACCAGCCGCGACGTGCCGCCCTTCTGCATCATGGATTTGACCCACACCTTGCGCGGCATCAACGTGGTCGGCTTGCGGCGCGCTGGTTTCGACAGCACGGCGATTCGTGCGTTGCGCAATGCGTATGTTGAATTGTTCGGACGCCGTCAAAATCTCAAAGCGGCGTTGGAACGGATCGTGGCAAGCGAGCCTCGGCCGCAAGTGCTCGAAATGGTCGAATTCATCCGCGCCAGCAAGCGGGGCGTCGCTTTCGGGAAAAGGGACACCGGCGCTGACGATGAAGACAGGGGCTGACGCAGGCGACCGAGCCATCAATGGAACCCGGTCGCGCTTTGGCCTAATCGCCGCGCTTGCATTGATCACGCTGCTGTGCGGCGGCGCGGCCTCGGCGGCGCTGATCAAAATACCGTTACGGATCGATTACCTGACCCTCGACCAGGCGGTCCAGGCGCAGGCGTATACGGGTCCTGATGGCCAGGCGCAATTATGGCAGGGCGCCAACAATTGCGAATATCTGCACGCGACCAACCCCGTCTTCAGTCAGAATGGAACCGTCGTCAGATTCGAAACCAATGGCGAACTTGCCATCGGCGTGCCGGTGGGCAGCACTTGCGTCAGCCCGGTACATTGGTCAGGCATCATTCAACTCGACGCGATTCCATACCTTACGCCTGGGCTCGCGTTGAGGTTCCACGTCAGCGATATCAATCTCTACGATTTGCAACATCGGAAGACTTTGCTCGTCGGCCGCGGCTTCGATCTGATCAAAGGCCGCTTGATCCCACTGATCGAAGGGTTCTCTTTCGATCTTAAGCCGCCGCTGGTTCAACTTCAGGAACTGGTACGGGAGGCCGCGACGCCGGCCGTCGCCATCCGGGTCAAGGCCGCGCTAACAAGCTTGCGTCCGGTGCCGCCGGTGGTGGTGGAATCGGGTGACGTGCACCTGACGTTGGAAATGACGGTGCCGGAAGCCATCGCGCCGGTCGTGGCAAGCGGGCCGGTTCCGCCGCTGACGCCGGCTCAAATCGCGGCGTGGCAGACCACGCTCGACAATTGGGACGCCTTCACCGTATTCGCCATCAAGCAACTGGGGCTGGCCGTCAACGACCCGACGATACGCAAGCAACTGTTCGAATTGTTGACGGAAAGCCGTTATCGATTGGTGGCGGCATTGGCACGTCCGGAGAATCTGGACACCGGGCCCGACCCCGTGCGGATCCTGTTTCTCGCCACCTGGACCAGGTTGGGCGATATCGTGCGCGAGGCCGCTCGTCGCGGGCTCTTGCGCAATCGCGCGCTCGAATTCCTCGATTTCATTTCCGCCGGCGATGCGCTGTTTGCCCTGGATCAAGCCGCACCCGCGTTAGGAATGCGGGTGTCGGCGAATGATTTGCGCCGGCTGGCGCGAATCATGGCGCCAACTTCAACCACAAATCCCCTAGTCTACGACTACACCGTTGATCCACAGTTGCAGAAGCTTTTCGGCCTGACGGAACCGGCGAGCACCGCGGGACCGCTGGAAATTCCGGGCGCAGTACCCGCACAGCCCGAGCGTCCGTCCGGAGCGCCGCCATCGCCATCGGCGTCGCCCGGGCCAGCGGCGGTACCGAGCCCGGTTTCGATGCTCTCGCGCGGGCTTGAACTGCTTGGCCTAGGCACGGCTGTTGCCGCCGAGGAGTCTCCGGTCACCGAGTTGGACGACTTGGGACAGCACCTGAGGCTCGTGGTGGTCAATGAATCCAACGTCGACAGGTACAAGCGGGATTTACGCAAATTGCTGATGCTCACGGCGCAGCGGGCGATGCGTGGCGACCCAATCGCGCCGCGCGATCAGCAAACCTACGCGATGATGGTGCGGGCGGTGGCATGGCAGGAGAGTTGTTGGCGCCAGTTCGTGCGCCGCGACGGCCGCGTCCGCTACCTGCAGTCACCAACTGGCGATATCGGCCTGATGCAGGTCAACCGCTACGTATGGCGCGGGATGTTCAGCCTGCCGCGTTTGGAATGGGATATCGTTTACAATGCGGGTGCGGGCGCCGAAATCCTGATGAAGCTTATGCAAGGGGCGCTAGCCAACGGTGTTAAAGACCAGGACGCCCTGACCCGGTCCACTTATGCCGCCTATAACGGCGGGCCCGATGAGTACGACCGTTGGAGAAAACCGCACGAAGCAGAGCGAACGCGTGAAATCGACCGTGCCTTTTGGCGAAAATACCGCGTTGTCAGGCAGGGCCTCTCCTTTGACATCATGACCTGTGCCGCCAACTGGAGCCGCACCCATTAAGGAAACTCCGCACAAGTATGAAGGAAAGAAAATTAAGGCATCGCCGAGAGGCGCGCCTTATAGCCGCAAGGTCGCAACCACGCCGATATGGTCCGATGGCCACAGCCACTTGTTTTCGGGCTCGCGATGCGGCTCGTCGATGAACAGTCGTGCTTCGCTGACGTTTAAACCGCCGCCGTGCGGCGGACGCGCGAAAATAAAGTCAATCCGTTGATTGTGCGAACCGCGGGGCGATTCGAGGTCGAGATCATAGGAGTCGTTGGTGTAGCCAGGCGGCTTGCCGGCGACCGCGTAGACATCGACAAAGCCCGCGTGTGACATCGCCATCACCGCCTCTGATTCCGGTAGGTCGTTGAAGTCACCAGCGACAACTGCTGTCACTTCATCGCCACTGCGCTGATTAATCCAGGCAGCCAACTCGCGCGCCTGGAGGCAACGGATCGATGCGCCGTTATCGGAGCGTTCGCCGCGGTCCGTCAGATGGGTCACATAAACGTCCAGCTCTCCGTGCGCCAGTCTCAGCCTGATCCACATCGCAACGCGGTCATCGGGCAAGCGATAGCGATGGCCCGCGATGGTGGTGGATAAACTCACCTGCGAACGGAACTTGAGTATCTCCGGTCCCGCCGCCACCTGACGTAGCGTCATCAGGGCGACGCCTTCTTCAAAGGCGTACTCGCCTTCACCGGCGCCGTCGGCGGGCGTGTAATGAATCGTATAAAGACCCTCTCCGCATGCCTGATTGACGAGACGGACCAATTTCACCTGCAGCTCTCCGCAGCGGCTGGCCCGTACTAATTCCTGCAGTGCAACCACGTCTGGCCGCCGGGCCGCGATATGCTCGGCGATGATTTCGAGCCGCCGGTCGAGATGGCGAAAAGCGGGCAAATCATGAAAGATGTTGTAGGTCGCGATGGTGCATTCGTGGATGCTTACGGATGTATCCATTACGTATGACGGCGCGCCCGTCCTTCTCCAATGCGAGCTCTACTCGCATGTTAGGGCCGATTGTCTTGCTCCCAGTCAATAGTGCTGGCAACAATAGTCCGTTCCGCACAACATCATTGCGACAAGTCCGGTATCAGGTATAGAGAGAGCTATGCGCAAAAGGTGGCGATTTTTGTTTGGCGCGGCGTTGATTGCCGTGGCGATTGCTTATCTGATTGTGGCTGCGGTGCGCAATACCGCCGAGTACTATCTGACGGTCAATGAAGTCAAAGCGCGCCAAACCAAACTGGGCAGGCAGATGCTGCGTGTGGCGGGGCGGGTCAAACCGGGCACGATTAGCTGGGATCCGGAAAGCCTCACGCTGGCTTTCGGACTGATGCCGCCGCCCGCGCAGCCGGGAGTGAAGCCAGTCGCCATCACGGATCCGCCCACCTTTCACGTAGTCTGCCGCGGTCAGCCCAAGCCGGACATGTTCGCGCCCAATCGCGATGTCATTGTGGAAGGTCAACTCGCCGCTGACGGCACTATCGAGGCACGTCAGGTATTGACGAGTTGTCCGTCGAAATACGTACCCAAGCAGCCCAAGTAGGTTTCTAATGCCGCTAATTGGTCAGCTCGCGTTAGCTCTGGCGTTAATCCTCGCCTTCTATTCGATCGTCGCCAATGTGATGGGTGCCTGGCGGGGGATTCCCTCGCTGGTGGTGAGCGCGCGTCACGCGATTTGGGCGATGTGCGCGATGGTGACGCTGGCGATTGGCGTGCTGTGGTGCGGCCTTTTGCGCAGCGACTTTTCGCTCGAATATGTCGCTTCCTACACCAGTCTAACGCTGCCGACGATTTACAAGATAACCGCCCTTTGGGGTGGTCAGCAGGGCTCGCTTTTGTTCTGGACCTGGCTGTTGAGCATCTTCACCGCCGTGGTGGCGTTGCAGAATCGGCGGCGCAACGCGGAAATTGCGCCTTACGCTCTTGCGACACTGGCGTTTGTCGCGATTTTCTTCCTCGGCATGCTCAATTTCGTGACGCGTCCGTTCGATATGCTGGCGACCGTTCCGGCGAACGGTACCGACCTCAACCCGCTGTTGCAGAACTACTGGATGGCGATTCATCCGCCCTCCCTCTACACCGGCTATGTCAGCGCGAGCGTGCCGTTCGCCTTCGGCGCCGGCGCTCTAATGTCCGGCAAACTTGACGATAGCTGGATTCGCAGCACTCGGCGCTGGGCGATCTTTTCGTGGTTTTTTCTCACCCTGGGCAACCTGTTCGGTGCGCGATGGGCTTACGAAGTGCTCGGATGGGGTGGCTACTGGGCGTGGGACCCAGTCGAGAACGCCGCCTTCATGCCGTGGCTGGTGATGACCGCCTATCTGCATTCGGTGATGATCCAGGAGCGCAAGGACATGCTCAAAGTATGGAACCTCGCGCTCATCGGCATGGCCTTCATGCTGACGCTGTTCGGCACTTTCCTGACGCGTAGCGGGGTCATCTCGTCGGTCCATTCGTTCACCGAATCCGGTCTTGGGCCATATTTTCTCGGCTTTTTGATAACGGTCGCGGTGCTGTATGCCGCGTTGTTGCTATCGCGCGTGAAGCAACTGAAATCGCAGGCCGAATTCGAATCCTACTTGTCGCGCGAAGCGGCCTTTCTGTTCAACAATCTTATCCTTATCGGGATCGCCTTCGCGGTCTTTTGGGGCACGCTTTTCCCGGTGCTGTCGGAGGCGGTGCGCGGCGTGAAGATCACCGTTGGCCCGCCATTCTTCGACAAAGTAAATGGTCCGCTGGCGCTAGGTTTGATTTTCCTGATGGGTGTCGGCCCGCTGATCGCCTGGCGGCGTTCTTCGCTGGACAGCCTGGCCAAAACCTTCGCCGGACCGGCCGTGGTCGGAGTCGCGACAGGTCTATGCGCCTTTGGGCTGGGGTTACACGAATGGTACGTGGTGACCGCGTTTTCGCTCGCGGCTTTCGTGCTGGCGACCATCTTCGTCGAATTTCGCCGCGGAGTGAGCGCGCGTCGTCATATGGTCGCCGAGACCACGCCCCAGGCGCTGGTCAACCTGGTGGCGAAAAACAATCGCCGTTACGGCGGTTATATCATCCATATCGGCGTGGTCATGGCTTTCGTCGGTATCGTGGCTTCGTCGTTTTTCAAGACCGAGGTCAAGCAAAGCGTGAGGCAGGGCCAGAGCTTCCAAGTCGGCTCCTACACGCTCGAATACCTGGGTATGACCGATAGCGAAACGCCACATCTCGAAAAGGCGGCGGCGAAGGTGGAAGTTTTTCGTCATGGCAGGCCGATCGCGATGATGACTCCGGCAAAGCTTTTCTATAAACGCGCGCAACAACCGGCGACCAGTGTCGCAATCCGTTCAACGCCGGCTAACGACCTTTATGTGGTGCTAGCCGGGGTTGACGACAATACCGGATTCGTAACCTTCCAGGTGTTCCTCACACCGCTGGTGTTTTGGCTATGGGCTGGTGGACTCATAATGGCGCTTGGCATGGTCGTGGCGATGTGGCCCAATGTGCGTGAACGTGCGGCGATTATGGCAGCGGTGCGTGCGCCCTCGATGGTTGAGGCCGACGTGCAAGCCGTGCCCGGAGGCGATTAACGCGTGTCCGCGCGCATCCTAATCGGATTGCTGCTTGTTGTAATGGTGGCAGGCGTCGCACGCCCCACTGAGGCGGCCACCAAGGCCACCGAGCAGGAGGTTGCGGAAGCGCTTACCTGTCAATGCGGTTGCGGCCTGACGGTCGCCAACTGCAATCATCCGAACTGCGAATTTTCCGTGCCGATGCGCGGAAAAATCGATGCGATGCTGGCGCATGGCGAGGGACGCGCACAGATAATCGCTTTCTTTCGGCACCAATATGGCGAAAAGATTCTGTCCGCCCCGACCACAAAAGGCTTCGACATGGTCGCTTGGGTGATGCCGTTCGTCGCGATTTTTATCGGCGGAGTAATCGTAGTCATTACCGCCGGACGTTGGCGCGCTTCGAGTGACGCGGCCGGCACCGCGGCGCGCGGCCCTTCGGACGCCGGCGATACGCCGCCGTCCAGCGTGGCACCAACGGCGGCGGATTCCGAGCTAAGACGCCGGCTCGAACGTGAACTGAAGGATCGGCTCTAAACCGTGACGACGTACTTTGTCTCGATTTTGATTGTGATGGCGGTGGCACTGTTCGTGGCGGCGCCGCTGAGCGGCAATTTTTCGCACCGCCGGCGCGGCAAGAGCGACCTGGACTTCGAACGGCTGGAACACGAGCGCGGGTTGGCGATGCAAGGCCTGCGCGAGCTTGAATTTGACCACGAGATGGGCAAGCTCGAAGAATCGGATTATGATGATTTGAAAAAGGTGCTCGAAGCACGCGCTTTGCAAGCGATGAGCGAGCTGGAAAAACTGCGGGCGCAAATGCGCGCCAGCCAGATTCGCGCCGTGCCGCGCCGTGTGCGCGCGGCCATGGCCGCTTCAATAATGCCGGAGCGGCGCATCAATTTTTGTCCGCAATGCGGTGCGCGCGCCGCCGCCACGCAGAATTATTGTGCTCAATGCGGCACGTCAATCGAACCCGCCGCGCGCAGCGCTTCGCGAGCGGAATAATGGACGGGCCGCTCATCGAAGCGCGCGGCCTGGACAAAAACTTCGGCATCTCCCCCGTCCTGCGCAACGTCAACTTGAAGGTCAGGGGTGGCTGCGGCGCTCTGATCGTTGGGCGTAACGGCGCCGGCAAATCAACCTTGGTGCGAATTCTAGCGGGGCTTTCAGCGCCCTCCAGTGGCCAGGCCTTGTTGTTCGGGCTTCCTGGACGTGAACTCGAACCCGCGTGGCGTCGCCGCGTCGGCTTATTGACGCATCAGAGTTTCCTCTATCCCAATTTGACTGCCGTTGAAAATCTGCAATTTTACGCCGAGCTTTACCGGTTTCGCCTCGACGGGCGCGCGCTTGAACAATGGCTCAAACGAATCGGACTGACCGCCTTTGCCAAAGAACGGGTGCGTACCTTTTCACGCGGAATGGAACAACGTCTCGCGTTGGCGCGTGCGATGCTGGCCGTGCCGGACGCACTTTTAATGGACGAACCGTTTGCCGCTCTCGACGCAGATGGGGCCAAATTGGTGACGTCGTTACTGCGCGAGGCGCTGACACGCGGTTGTGCCGCGGTTATTACCGCCCATGAGCCGCTTCAGCTCGACGGCATGACGTTAGAGGTACGCGAACTGGTGCGCGGACGGCTGATGGCGCCTTCCGAGTCGTTTGCCAAGCCGCGCTCGGCGATGACGGGCTGAAAGGTTTACGAGGAACCGTCCAACATGAGCGGCTTTGCGGCAATTCTGCGCAAGGACCTGCGTCTCGAACTGCGCGGCGGTGAAAGCACTATCGCGTTAATCGGCCTGTCACTGTTGGTATTGGTGGTATTAGTCTTCGCGCTCAACCCGGCGGTGGGCGCGGCGGGAGCCGAAACCGCGGCGGGAGCGTTGTGGGTCGCACTGATTTTCGCCGGTACGCTGGGGGCGACGCGGGCGCTGCTCGCTGAGCGGGAGAATGGTTGCTTGCGCGCGCTGCTTTTGAGTCCGGTTGATCGAGCGACCCTCTATTGCGCCAAGCTGACAGCCGCATTCATCTTTATGATGGTCGCGGAAACCGCCGCGGTGATTCTTCTAGTGTTGTTCTTCAATCTGCAGTTCGATCTCCGTATCATGCGGCTGGTGCCCTCTATCGCCCTGGGTGCGCTAGGCTTTGCCGCGCTTTCAACCCTGTTGGCGGCGATCTCCGGCCGCGTTCGTGCGGGTGACCTGCTGCTGCCGATACTGGCGGTGCCGCTCTTCGTGCCAGCCCTGATCGCTGGAGTCAAAGCCAGCGGCGCGGCGCTTGGCGGCGCATCGTTCCCCGCCATGATGCTGTGGTTCAAGGTGCTGATAGCCTTCGACGTGCTGTTCGTCATCGCCGGCTATCTGCTGTTCGAGCATGTGGTGGTTGAGGACTGACCCGGCGGTATGGACAATTGACGTTGCGGCGGGAAAGCCGTTCTTGAACTCGGATGAGTAAAGCTATAAAAACGCTGGGCGCAATCACCTTTGGATTGATGATCGCAGCGCTCTTCATGGTGTTCGTTTATGTTCCCACCGAAGCGCAAGAGGGAATCATACAGCGTATCTTCTACTTTCATGTGCCATGCGCATGGGTGGCTTTCGCGGCGTTCGGCCTGGTAGCCATCTGCGGCGTCTTCTATCTATGGCTGGGTCAACAGGTGTGGGATGATCTGGCTTATGCCGCGGCTGAAGCGGGCATGGTTTTCTGTACGCTGGTGCTGATCACTGGCTCAATCTGGGCCAAGCCGATTTGGGGGACGTGGTGGACCTGGGATTCGCGCCTTACCACCACGCTAATCCTGTGGTTATTGTACGGCGGGTACCTGCTGCTGCGTGCAACGGCGGATGACACGCCGCAGGTGGCGCGTTTCGCCGCTGTTATCGGCATCGTCGCCGCCGCCGACGTCCCGGTGATCATCGTATCCGTGCGTTTGTGGCGTACGATCCATCCCGCCGTTCTGGTCACCCGCCAGGGTGGTCATGGCTTGCAAGATCCGCGCATGGTCGCGACCCTGCTGGTTGCAATGGCGGCGTTCACGGCCTTGTTCGTATGGCTATTGATGCTGCGCTTCGCCACTTTACGCACCCGTGCCCGCCTGCTCGAAGTGGCGCGCCAGCTTAACCTGCTGGATGCCGCGGTGGGAGACTGAAGATGAATTTTTTGGGTTATCTGTGCGCCGCCTACAGCATTATTTTCGTGGCGATTTTCCTTTACGTAGCGTTTATATGGCGCCGGCAGGCCCAACTGCTGGCAGACTTGCGTATGCTGGAAACGCGCCTGCGCGACATGCACGAGGAACGCGACGCGCATCTGCCGGAATCCCGCTCGGCTTTGTAGAGCGCACCTTTTGCTAAGCGCGACGCGCAGACTTGTAATTCTCAACGCAGGTCCGTGGGGCGGGCGAGGTCCGCGAGCCGTCGGCCAGAGTCAGACTCGCCCGCTCGCCTGCGCTGGTGCGCCCAGCTCCGCTTTGCTCCGCCTGGTGTGTCAGGCTTTTTGCTTTTCCAATCGCACGGCAGACTGGGACGGGCCGGGTCCGTGAGCAACGTGGTCTGTTATAAGATTACGCATGCGGTTGCGGACGGCATGATCCATGCGCAGTTTAAGGGGGGAACACCGAATTAATGGAGTTTCGCGACTACTATAAGATTCTCGGCGTCGAACGCACGTCGAGCGACGCGGAGATTAAGAGCGCCTATCGCAAACTCGCGCGCAAGTTTCATCCTGACGTCAATCCCAACAATAAAGAGGCCGAGCATAGATTCAAGGAAATCAACGAGGCTTACCAGGTGCTCGGCGACGCCGCGAAACGCAAGAAATACGACGAACTTGGCGCCGACTGGGAACGCGGCGAATCCGAGGAAGAAATGATGCGGCGTTATGCTCGCGCCGGCGGCACACGGCCGGGCCAGCAAAGCGCCGACTTCAGCGATTTCTTCGAAAGTTTCTTCGGCGGCACGGGCGGCGGTGGTTTCACCACCGGCGGCGGGCGCGGATGGGCGCGCTTCGATTTCGACAACCTGGGCCAGGGGTCTGGTCAGGCGGCTACGCGCGCGCCCGACCTCAGCACCGACGTGACGATTACCCTGCGTGAGGCCGTGGCAGGGACCAAGCGCAGATTAAGTCTCGAAGCGGAAGACGAATGCGACCAGTGCGGCGGGACCGGAATGCTGGCGCGCGAACAGAAACGCGGCAAGACGCGCATCATTCGCTCCGCTGAGCGATGCCCAAAATGCCAGGGGCGTGGCACTCTCCGCGCCCATCGCACACTCGAAGTGACAATTCCCCCGGGCATGACCGAAGGCTCGCGCATTCGTCTCAAGGGGCAGGGGGGGCATGGTCCACGTCCGGAGTTGAACGGCGACTTGTTTCTCACGGTCAGGTTGGAACCGGACAGCGTTTTCGCCGTCGCAGGGCGTGATTTGCGCTGCCAATTACCAGTGTGGGATTACGAAGCCACCTTGGGTGCGGAGGTGACTGTGCCGACGCTCGATGGCCGCGTCTCGCTCAAGATTCCGCCGTCCAGCCAGAGTGGCCGCGTGATGCGCCTGCGCGGGCGCGGACTGCCCGCACGCGGCAAGGAGCCGGCCGGAGATCTGCTCTATGAACTCAAGGTACTCGCTCCGATTGACCTGAATGAAAAGGAGCGCAGTCTGATGCAGCAGTTGGCCGAGAGCCGCCGTGCGCGCGCGGTCGCTGACCCTCGCGCGGAGCTGATGAGGAGTTGAACCATGGCACGGCGCGCCTCGCGCAAACGTAATTCCGAGCCCGGCGACGGCACCGCCACGCTGGTCAGCCGCAGCGCGTTTTGCGTGCTCGTTGGCGTCAACGAATACGAGCTATCGTTGTGGGAACATGAGGAGTTGATTTGCCCCGCCACCGTGGGTGACATCGACGGCAAGCCGGAGCCGCTCTATGATCAAACGTCGCTCAAGCGGGCCCGCCTGATTCGTACTTTGGAAGAGCTGGACGTGAACCTTGCCGGAATCGACGTCATCCTGCACTTGCTTGAGCAGATGGAGCGATGAAATTTTCACGCATATGCAGCCGGGATAAGCCTCACGAGGGCGCCTCCGGTCGCCGAGTTTCCTCGAAAGCGATCCATCGCTTACACGACGCGGTTGCGGCAACGCTCGCGCGAGCGCCCGTGCTAGGCGACGTGATGGTGGTTGGCGTGTCCGGCGGTTCGGACTCGGTCGCGTTGTTGCACGCGCTGAATGCGATCAAGGACGATTTCGGCTTCGCGCTGGTCGCGGCGCATTTCAACCATCGCACACGTGGAGAGCAATCCAACCACGATGAGCATTTTGTACTCGAGTTGTGTGCGCGGCTTGATGTTGAGCTGATGACGGGTTACGGCGAAGGCCTTTGCGGTTCAAACCTGGAAGAACGCGCCCGTCGGCAGCGATACGCGTTTCTTGAACAAGCGGCGTGCCATTGTCGTGCGCGTTACATCGCCCTCGCACACCATCTCGATGATCAAGCCGAAACCGTGCTGATGCGGTTGATGCGTGGCAGCGGGCTCGCCGGTGCGGCTGCGATGGCGGAAATCGCGCCGATACCGGTGCCGCCACACGAGCTCGATGAAAGCCCGATGACGCTGGCGGAAAGCGGACCGGATGAACACGGATCCGTGAGTTGCGTAGGTCTGATTCGGCCGCTGCTGGGGTTACGCCGCGTGGAGTTGTTGGAATATCTCGCGGCGATTGGCGCCGATTACGTTTGTGATGGCAGCAATCTTTCGCTAGCGCCGATGCGCAACCGTATCCGTCATCAATTGTTGCCAGCGTTGGAGCGCGATTATGCCCCCGCATTGAGTTTGAGACTGAGTCAATTTGCCAATGAAATGTCCGCGGTGAATTCGCTCGTCATCGGACTTGCGCGCGAGTCGATGGCGGCACGACTGATTCGCGAGCGGGAGCACGATCAAGACGCCAATTTGCTCGACTTGAAGGATTTTTCATGCCTGCATGACGCGCTGAGGCCGGCTGTGATCAGGGAATTTGTGTCGATGCGAGCGGGTTCGCTACGACATTTTGGGCGTGCCCATATCGACGCGATACTCCACCTTTGTATTAACGGCCCTTCAAATGGCAGTGTCGATTTGCCCTTGGGATGGGTCGCACGTCGCCATTATGAGCGCCTTGAGATCAGGCGTGGCGGCTCGCAAGATGATGAAAATTCCGCGCCACGGTTCGGCGTCGCGTTGCCGCACGAGGGCGACGTCCTGATTACGGAGGCGTGCTTTCTTTTCAGCGCGCGTATCATTCACAATGAAGATTGGCGGCGACCCGCGGGTCTGTTTGAAGCCGTCTTCGACGCCGACCGTTTGAGCGGCGACCTAATCGTCAGAAGCTTCGAGCCGGGGGATCGCGCACGTCCGTTGAATTTGGCTGGCACGCGCAAAATAAAGGACGTTTTTATTCAGCATAAACTACCACCGCGAGTGCGCCGGTTTTGGCCGATCGTCGGCAGCGGTAGTGAAATATTATGGATACCGGGTATGTTGCGCGCCGAGGTGGCGCTGGTCGGGCCACGTACGCGCAACATGCTACAGGTGAGGGCGAAGCCGCTTGAATGGTCGCGGAATGTTACGTTGCCTGGAATTTAACCGGCATGCTATTTTTGAATTCGAATGAACCAGTTTTCGCGTAACCTGGCATTATGGCTCGTCGTAGCCCTGATGTTC
>JBOHWM010000390.1:0-2548 GCA_050736555.1 Binataceae bacterium (SeqCode) | reverse complement strand
CGCGCGCACTTGCACGCATCTTGTCATGCCGCGCGCGTTGATTAAACGTCGCCCGCTGATGACTTGGGACAATCTTGCAAGCTATTCAGCACGAACTGCCGCCGTGATTGCGCGGGGCAACAACGCGCTCAGCGGTTGATGAGGCTCAACTGAAGTGGGCGGGGCGTCAAAGCATCAGTCGCAGTGAGCGCCATCGGGCGATCGTCACGAACCGCAGCCGGGTCGAATCCGTACTTGCGCTTGAGGCGGTCGAACAAGCTCCGCAATTCCTCATCGTAGGCGTGCGGCGCGTATGCGGACTTGCTGTAAAAGGCCGCCAGGCGCTCCCGCTGGTTGGGGAAATTAGCCGACGCGAAAGGCAGGAAACGCCGCGCTGCGGCCGGTTTAAGAAACAGCGCGCGCTACCATACACCGCTCGCGCCCGCCCGCCGCGCCGCCGCCATCACGCTTTCGACGGCCGCCGCGTCATCGGTGATCCCGGGCAGCATCGGCATCATCAACACATGGCATCGGATACCAGCCGCGCTCAGTTGCGCCAAAGCGCGCAAGCGCAGGGCAGGGCGTGGCGCGCGCGGTTCCAGCACGCGTTGTAAGCGGCGGTTCATGGTTATCAACGAAAAATTGACCGACAAGCGCGAATGCTGGTTGATGCGCCGGAGCAGGTCGAGGTCGCGCGCGATCAGCGCGGACTTGGTTGTAATCGAAAGATTAAGTCCGCCCATTTGCGCGAACACCCGTAACATCGCGCGCGTCAACTCGTACTTGCGCTCCGCCGGCTGGTAAGGATCGGTCGCCGTGCCAAGCGCGATCTGATCGGAGCCCAGCGGCGTGCGCGCGAGCGTCCGCGCCAATACCTCGGCCGCTCCGCGCTTGACAAAGATGCGCCGCTCGAAATCCATCGGATCGCGCAGTTCGAGGAATTCATGAGTGTAACGCGCGTAACAGTAAACGCAGCCAAACTCGCATCCTCGATAGGGGTTGATGGTCCAGCGAAAAGGCATCGCGGGGCTGGTGCAGCGGTTGAGAATTTGCCGCACCGGCATTTCGGCGAATTCGACTTCACGCATCGATGGCAAGGCGCGCGCCGATGATTCGAGTAGTGGCAATTTGGGAGCTGAGTCCATCGCAGTAATATACGTATATTCGCTTTTCGTTCGCTCCTGTCAAGGGCTACGGTCGATAGCGCGCGGCCTCCATGAGCTTGCATGGTGTCGCCGCCAGCCGTGCTGAAGGTAAATCTTGTGCGCTAGATTGGCGCCCTCGTCCGGGACTCAGTGGCTCGAACGGTATCCAGAGGCGCAAGCGGCGTCCTCGAATGGACAAGCAAGAGCGTGGGTTCCGGCTAAAGTAGTGACCACAAGGCGCGACCAAACAAGCTCGATCCGTTTAAGCAATACATCAATGAGCGAGTAAAGGCGGCGCCGCCGAATTGAATTCCAGCGACAGTGCTATTGCCGGGATCAATGGCTAGAGGTATCGACTAAAGGACAAACGCAAGGCTGGAGTCCTCGCTACAATGAAAGCGGCCAAAGCATTAGCCGATGATGGTATCTCTGATCGCCATCTTGCCAGAGAGAAGTCTCACTTTACGTTCAACTCCTTGAGTTTTGCCGCCGCCGTTCCGTAGTTTCCCAAATGAAAAACAGATGCTCCCGACGGAGAGAAGGTGAAATCCTCAAACGGTTCGGCGACCATTTTCTTCAGGTAGTCTACTGAGGCAAGTCCGGTGGTAACGTGGAGCTCTAAATGCTCGCCGGAATGCTCGGGCACATATACCTGGATGTAGTGAATAGTCGCCTGATTGATGTCGGGGTGGGCGGGAGTGGTGACGAATGCGGCTGCGGTTCCGGTTTTCACTGTGTATGGTGCCACGGCGTCAATCAAATCCTGTTGCAGCTTCATCAGTCTGGGAGTCGTCTCCACGACAATGCCTGACAAGCCCAAGCCCGGCAGCGATGGATCGGTCAGGTAGTAGTATTTGTAGGCCTTCAATTTGAGGCTGGTAGCATCGTCATTGATTAAAACTTTGTTAGCGGCGGCATAAACCTTGTCGAGGTCCGCCGTGCGGACGTAACGCTGTAACATCGAGATGTGGGGATGATGCGCGGCGTCGAGGGCAAAGCCCTTCGGGAAGACCGAGCGCAGGCGGGCATTCACGGCTTCCGCGTGCCGCACCATCGTGGCATCCGGCTCCAGCGCAATGTCTATGGCGGTGATCGGTTTTTGTTGTGCCATTGCTGCTCCCGAATAGCCCAGCAACGATGCCAGGCATATGCCGATTGAGGTGACCTTCGCGTATTTATTCACGTAATCCTCCGGTTATTGGATAGGGTGAAAACCCGTTCGCGTACGCTCAAATCGCCTTCATTTGTCAAAAGTGAAAATTCGCTTCCAGTCATTCTTCATGCTGATGACGTTCCAGCCCTTGGACTTGGCCTCAGCGTACAGCGCCGGCGTGAAGGTACCGACTTTGGTGTCCGGTAGACCAGCGGCGGGACCGTATGCGTACTCGCGTACGGGATCATCATGCAAGACCAACATCGTTAAC
>JBOHWM010000389.1:0-4740 GCA_050736555.1 Binataceae bacterium (SeqCode) | reverse complement strand
TCCGCGGTGTTGGCGCGCTATGCCGAACGCATCAGGATAATCGAGCAGCCCAACGCCGGTATCGCGGCAGCGCGCAACGCCGGAGTCAAAGCCTCGCGCGGCGAGTACCTCGCCTTTCTCGATTGCGATGACAGTTGGCGGCCGGACATGATCGCGCGTTGCGCGGCGGCGCTTGACTCCGACCCGCAATCCGCGATGGCCTATTGTAATCTGACGGTAGCTGATAGCGGCGGTTTTCCGCTTGGCACCATGGTGGTTGGACCCGGTTTTGACCACGCGCCCGTTCTCGACGAAATGCTGCGACGCCTGTGGCCAATTATGCCGAGTGCGGTGCTGATGCGGCGTACAGCTTACGACGCTTGTGGAGGCTTCCCCGAGCAGTTTCGTTCGTACGGATATGAAGACGCCTATTTTTGGATGCAGGTTCGCGAGTACGGCCATTTCCATTATGTCCCGGAACCGCTCGGGGTTTGGCGTTTTGCACTGTTTCCACGGCCGCTCAAGCGCACCGGAATGAACCGGCACGCCGGCGACCTCTTCGTACGCCTGGTGCGTGAGCGCTACGGGGTTGACGCGGCCCCCTTGGTGCGCTCGCGGCTGCGCGCCTCGCGCAGCATACTCGGCTATATCGGGCTCAAGGCGCTGCAAGCTGGAGACCCGCTGGCCGCGCGGCGCGCCTTTATCAACGCACTCCGGATGGACCCTTCACGAGTCAAGAATTATCTTCGTCTGATGCGCACATTCCTGCCGCTGGGACTTGCCCGCGCATTGTCAGGACGCACACGCCCGAATACGGGCTGAGCAATGGCGTCTTCACCTGATGACGGTTCGATGCTGAAGCTGGCGCGCTCCGGGAATCCACTTCGATGCGCAATTGCCTGATCCTTGGCTCTGGCCGCAGCGGCACCAGTTTGGCTGCGGGCGTGCTGGCCAAAGCTGGCTACTTCATGGGCAAGGAACTGTATCCGCCCGATGACGGCAACCCCAAAGGTTATTTCGAGGACCACGAGATCAACGGCATCAACGAAGGCCTTCTGGCGCGCCTTTTTCCCGCGCCCAAACGCAGCTTCGCCGATCGCCTAAGGGGACGCCGGCCCAAGCGGCAATGGGATCGCTGGCTTGCCGAAATCCAACCCGGTACGCTGATTCGGTCCACGGCGAAACTGGATGGGCGTATCGCGGCTATGACCGTGCGTGCGCCGTTTTGCTTCAAGGATCCCAGGTTTTGTTACACGCTGCCGGCTTGGCGCCCATACCTCGCCAATACTCTTTTGCTGTGCGTCTTCCGTCATCCCGCGATTACCGCGGCTAGTCTCTTAAAGGAGGCGCAACGGATGCGGAGCCTGAACGAAATAGCTGGCACGATGGACTTGGAACTGGCGCTGCGCGTATGGCGCCTGATGTACACGCACGTGGTCGAGACTCATTATCCGGCCGGCGAATGGCTCTTTGTGCATTACGATCAACTGGCGGATGGCTCGGCGCTGGCGCGGATCGAGTGGCGCCTTGGAGCCAGAGTTGATCGCGAATTCGCGGACACCGCGCTGCGCCGTTCGCGCCCGGCCGGTCCCGTGCCGCCGGAAACACTCGAACTCTACCAGAGGTTATGCGGTTTGGCTGGTTTTCGAGCCGCTTGATAGCAAGAGGCGAGCATTCAATCTATCGCACTCTATTTGCTAGCATAAGCGCTCATGATTTGGGCTTCGGCCATAATACCCGTTTACAACGGTGAAGCGACGATAGTGTCGGCCGTCGACAGTGCGCTTTCCCAGGATTTCGATGGCGCGCTTGAAGTGATCGTCGTCGATGATGGCTCGACCGACTCGACCGCCGAAATGTTGCTGCCTTTTGGCGAGCGCATCGCGGTCATCGCCCAAACCAACCAGGGACTGGCCTCGGCTCGCAATGCCGGCGCGGCGGCGGCGCGCGGCAACTATCTCGCGTTCCTCGATGCCGACGACGTGTGGTTTCCGCGCAAGCTCGAAATAACTATCAGCGCCCTGGAGGATAATCATCTGGCGGTGTTGGCGTACTCGGACGCGATCGCGGTCGACAGTGGCGACGCCGTACTGGCTGAATCCTATGTGGAGAGTCAATTTGGTTACGCTCCTAAAATGAGTGATCTGCTCGACCAATGGTGGCCAATCCTGCCGAGCTCGGTGGTTATCCGGCGGCCCATCTTCGAGGCCTGCGGCGGCTTTTGTCCCGAATTTCGCCGCGCCTACGAAGACGTCGATTTATGGCTGCGCGCACGTGAGCGCGGCGATTTTGAATACATTTCGCAGCCACTGCTCAATTATCGGCTGACACCGCCCGCCGCGCGAATGGTGAAATACGAGGACGATTATCCGCTGTTCGCCCGGCGTGTACGCGAGCGCTACGGCAAACGCGCGCGCAATCTGTTGCGCACCACCTGTGATGCGTACGTCAGCGTGCTCGGTTACCGTGGACTTACCGCGATGCGCGCAGGCGATCCGGCGGCGGCGCGGCAACTATTCATGCACGCGCTACGTTATCGCCCGCTGCATTTCAGAACCGCGATGCGACTGGCGCGCACCTTCATGCCGGCGCCTCTCGCGCAGGCGCTCACCGGCCGTACGCGCACCCCGTAAGTCCAGTCACGGAGATCGTTCCAATGATTCGAACTTGCTGAACCCAGGTCGCACGCCATGCCCAACGCGAAGCCACAGGTTTCTTTAATTTTCCCCGACCAGTATCCCGAAGCGGCGGCGATGCTTGGCCGCGCTTTTGTTGACGACCCCTTGCTAAAAGCGATCGTTGCCAATACCGCCGATCCCGCTCAGCGCTCCACGCGCATGACTCACTTGTTCAACGTGATGCTGAAAGGCCATCGCCATGACGGCCAGCCCGTAATTGGCGTAATACGCGAGCGGCAGGTTGCCGGCGCCGCGATTGTCGAATATGTCAGGCGCCCCAACCCGACCGCGATGATCATTATAAGCGGCCTTACCCTGATACCCGAGCTGATGCGCGCCGGCGGCCTCGGCGCTGTCAGCCGCGCGATTTCCGTGCTCGATACGCTGACTCGCCACCGGCCATCCGAGCCGCATATTTACCTCAATGTCCTGGGGGTCGAACCGGAGCTTCAGCGCAATCATTATGGCGTCGCGATTCTCGACTTTCTGCGCGATCAGGCCGCGGCAAGAAGCGACCTCGCCGGCGTCTATCTCGAAACCGCGACCGAGTCGAACGTCTCCTACTACAGCCATTTCGGCTATCGGGTGCTCAACGAATTTTCTCCACTCGGCGTGCGCATGTGGCGCATGATGCAGCCGCGCATAGTTTCAGTCTGACCGGGGTGCGAATGGGCAAACGGTGAAAATCGCTGCTAAACATTGTGGCGCTGTTGCTGGTGACACTAGCCGGAACGACACCAGCGAAGCCGGAGGCGAAGCGAGCCAAGGAGTCTGCGACGTGCGTAGAAAAGTGGAGCCCGAGCAGGCGAGTCCGCGGGGAGCGCTAAGATAACGTCGATAGCGGCAAGTCCCGCGCCTGCCCACGATCCGCTGGTCACGCAATTCCGTTCCAATCTACAACAGGGAATCACGCGCGCGAAGCTGACGGAAGATCAGAAACTACAGATCCAGGATGATCTCGAACAGATGCACGAGGCGCGCACCAAATCATAACCGGATGCAGGCTGACGCGCGATGCGCCGCTTTCGCGCCGTGCTCGATAGTGGCGCTTTCACACCTCAGGATCGGGACAAGATGGAAAACGATCTGCAACGAATCCGCGCCGCGCAAAACAAATCCGAATAGAAAAAAACGCACGTCCGAAATGCGTGCAGTTCTCAAACCACAGGGTCGGCGATTCTAATGATCGCCGGGCACTTGGATCAGAGACAGCCGCACCGCCGCTGTTTGGTTGGCAATTGGCGCCGCTGCCCCAACTTGGCTGTAGTTCTGCCAGGAAAATTCAATCCGCTATTTGAATTCCGAATCCATTTCCTGCATGGCGCGAGGCCTGCCCGGGCTTGAAGGCTTAAGGTCAAGACTCCAACCCTTATCCCTCGCTTTCGGCAGAGATTCCAGCCGGCGCAAGCAACGTTACAACGGTGTTGGCGACCAGCCTGCCGCGCTCGTCGGCGACGCGAACGTTGACGACCATTGTAGTGCGCCCGCGATGAATGATCTCGGCGTCCGCGGTCAGACCCCCCTCGTTCGTGTTGCGCACCAGGTTACTGGAAATCTGTATGGCGAGCGGGAAAAGATCGGCGCGCGGCTCACCGTTAGGGTTGGTTTCAGCAAGGCAGGCCGAAGTCGCCGTGGTATCAGCGAGCGAGACAATCGCGCCGGCGTGATACAGACCGGTTGGCTGCATGACAGCGGGCGATATGTTGAGCTTTGCGCAAGCTCTTCCACCGCCTGCTGAGAGCAAGCTAATACCCATCTTCTCCATCAGCGTTCCGCGAAAAGACTCGCTTAGTTTGCGGGCATATTCGTCGCGCGTCATCATGTCCCCTCTGACCGCTACAACCCCTTCGCATAGCCTGTGTGAAAAGCTCAATCATTCAGCGATGTTGAAAACATTGAGCACCTTCCCGGAATTGATATTCTCCGCCTGGTGGCATACCAACGCGCTCCCGCAATCGCGAAGGCGGTTTTCCGGTTATTCAGCCACTTCGGCAAATCCAACATTCGGATGCGCGACGATGATCGGTCAATGCGATGTGGGCCGGCAATTCGCGCTCGCGGGCCCACACCCCAGTGCAGGTGA
>JBOHWM010000388.1:0-6277 GCA_050736555.1 Binataceae bacterium (SeqCode) | reverse complement strand
GCCTTGCGCCGCGGCATCTCTTCGCGCAGGCAATGTGGTTCCGGAGGACCAACCGGCATCCCAAGCGCGTCCGCGATCGTCGGCCAGATTTCGGTCCATACGAACACGTCGCCATTGGTGATATTGAAAGTCTCATTGGCGCAGGCCGGCGTGAGCGCAGCCCAATGCAGTGCGTGCGCCAATAAATCGGCGTCCACCGCCTCAAAAATAAACGGACATCCGCCGGGAAACGAAAGCGGCAGGCCAGCTTCCTTTCTCAATGCGGCGTACACGCCAATAGCTGGAATGATGTTGAGATTGCCGCCGATAGCCTCGCCGACTACCAATTGCGGACGCAGAATGGTCCAGTTCCATCCGCCGCCGGGCTGTTTGGCACGCAGAAAATCCTCCTGCAGCCAATAGAAGTTCTCATGGTGATGGCGTGGGTTGCGTTCCCGTGCCGGAATCGGGATCGGTCCCAGATGAACCCCGTAAGCCTTTGTTCCTTGCAGGAGTGATACGTGCCGCAATCCTTTGGCCGCCCGCGACAGCGGTTCGAAAAGATTGCGCAGCATCGTCAGATTCGTTTCCATCTGGTCACGTTCGCGCCATCCTTCGATCAACCCGGGTTTTTCATAAAGTGCGGCGTAGGCCAGATGGGTCACGTCACCCATCTGCCCGAAGACCTCGGCGCATCGCTTCGCATCCTTGAGATCGACCGAAATGAACCGGGCATTTTCAACGCCGGACGGAATTCGCCGTGAAATCGCGACGACTTCCCAATCCTCAAGGCTGGCGAAATGACGCACGGCCGCGTAGCCAACCAGGCCCGACGCGCCCGCAATAAGAATCTTTTGTTTACCACTCATTGCTCATTCTCCTTGGCGACTTTAGCCTCACGGTTTCTTTGGCATTTCCAAAGCTTAATCAAAAGGGCCGCGTCCGCGGAAATGTTCCCGCAAGCGCGACCCTTCGAAGCCAGCCCTTCCCAGCAATTCCAGGAATCAATGATTCAACGGCTGCCCCGTCCAAACAATACTACTTTTGTACTCTGCAGCATGATCTGGATATCCAGTACGAGTGACTGATTCTTTATGTAGTAGAGATCGTAACACAACTTCTCACGAGCGTCGTCGAAGGTCGCGCCGTATGGGTAGCATACCTGCGCCCATCCAGTGAGACCCGGCCGCACGAAATGGCGGTAATCGTAGAGCGGAAACGCTTTGGACAGTTCGCCCACGAATTCCGGCCGCTCCGGCCGTGGACCAACCAGGCTCATGTCGCCGCGCAGCACGTTCCAGAGCTGCGGCAATTCGTCGAGGCGGAACTTGCGGAGGGTCGCGCCGACTCGCGTGATGCGCGGGTCGTTGTCGCCAGCCCAGGTCGGTCCGGTGGTGCTTTCCGCGTCGTGGCGCATTGAGCGGAATTTATAGATACGAAAATAACTGTCGTTAAGGCCGACGCGCCGCTGCGTATAAAATAGCGGGCCTTCGGAATCGAGCTTCACCGCTATCGCGAGTAACGGCCATAACGGCAGACTTACTATGCCGAGAACCAGCGCGCCGACCATATCAACCGCGCGCTTGATCGTCGAACTCATCCGCGAATTATAGAATCCGGGCGCATAAAGCAGCCATCGCTCGCTGATCTGATGGACCGGCAGGCGCCCCACCAATCTTTCGTAAAAAGATTCGAAGCCGATGATCTCGACGCCGTGACGCTTGAGTTGCATTACCTCGCCGGCCGGAAATGACGCATGTTCGTTGGCAGTTATGACTAGGGTGTTCAGGTCGCGCATCGACAGCAATTCCGTCAGCGACGTAATCGCATGAATGCGCGGATGCGGCCGAAGCTGTCTCTCATCGGCTCCATAGCTGACGAAGCCGAGAAAGCGATAGCCGAGGTGTCCCCGATCGATGACTTCACTGGCGAGCAGCGCCGCTTCCTCGCCTATTCCAAGAATCGCGACACCGCGAATGATCCGGTGCGAAAACGCAGTCGTGATTGCCAGCCGCCATACGATTAAAGAGGGGGTCGCAATCAGGAAATAGCCGATATACAGGCGCCGTCCGAAATTGAGCCAGGGAATGGCGAGCAGGAAAAAAGGCAACGCGATCGCCAGTCCGCATTCGACTTCCACGATCGAGCGTACAAGGCGCCAGCGTGAATGGGATCGTTCGAGTGCGTATACGTCATTGAAATACAGCGCGCCCACTGAGGCCAGGGCGAACAGACCGGAGGCCGCGTACATACCCTGCACGCGCGTCGGATCGATCGCCGGGATTAAGCCGGTCATCAAAGCGGCGCTGTAGAACGATCCCGCCGCCACCAGGAAATCGCCAAGCACCAGTACGAAAATCCGTCGGATGAGGTAAGTAGGCGCTATCATGACTGACACTACATTAGGGCGGCTCGGCGCCATGCCGAATTCGCCCGATAAGCAATGCGAGACGGTACAGGTTGGTTCGTTAAACGTTCGTCAGCGAAACTCCATTTTGACGCCCTTATAGGCCGCGCGGCTGCCAGACGACTGGCACTCGTCCCGTCATCCAGCGGACCAAACCGACACTCCAAGCCAGGCTCATGACTAGAAAATCGTATGCTACTCGAAGACGCCGCCCGAACCCCGCTTTGTCCGCAAACAAGCCAGCCAGTGCGATCATTAGGAATGCCGCCTCAAGCGCGAGCGTGAGGGCGTAAGCCCTGCCCGCGTCGCGCAACCTCCAGGAGGCGACTGTCATCACGGCCAGCAACGGAAGCGTGAGCCAGCGCAGCAGCTTATGTGAGACCAGCACGAAAACGGCATTCCAGCGCCACGCCGCGATTAACTTCGGCAAGTAGTGCGAAAGAACGGGGGCGGCGCACGCCACGTTACGCACTTGCCGGGCCCAGTGCCCGTCGCCTGCGCGATTCTGATAGCAGACGGCTTCGGTCGCTACCGTTGCGCTTTTTCCCTCAAGCGCGACCACAATTGGATCCGTGAAATCGTTAAAGAGCGCCAGCTCTTTGCGCCGCCATGAGGATCGCCGAATCGCGAACATTGGCCCAAGCGCACCGGAGAGGACGCCGACCCGTGCCTCCAAGGACTTGAGCCAATCCTCGTGCCGCCGATAAAGACCGGCCGACTCCGCGCCAAGATAGCGAGCAACACCAGTCACCAGTCCAAGGTTCGGGTCCGAGAACGGCCGCACTAGCTTCTCGAGCGCATCGTCCGCGAATATCGCACCTACATCGGTGAACAACAGTATTTCGCCCGTTGAATCACGGACGGCGTCCTCGAGCGTCGGGTCCTTCCCCCGCCGCGTGCGATTCTCAATCAGACGGATTCGTGGGCCTTCGAACTGACTAATGATCTCAACAGTATTGTCCGTGCTGCCGTCCGAAACGACGATCATTTCGCTGTTTCCGGGATAGCCATTCGTGAGGAAGTTATCGATCTTCTTCGCGACGGCCTTTTGCTCGTTGAAGACCGTAACTATGACTGACACGCTTGGCCATGCGCGCGGCTGATTAGAGTCCGAGGCCGCAGACTCCGTCCAAAAATGGCCAGCGAGCCAAAGGATGATCGGATAGCCAAAATACGCGTAGACTAACGCCGCGGCGGATATGAAGAAGAGAACCCTCACCGGGTCGCCGGAAGGTCCGTTAAGGACCAGCCTCGTTTACCCAAGCGAAATCTGTTGATGGCTTATTTGTTAGCCGCGATGGCTCCGTCCAATTTCGGTTCGGCCGCTGCCATGGACGAATCGGACGTGCTGAAGCTGCCACGCACCAGGTACTTCGAGAGCGTCACGAAGCCCTTGAGGTTACGCTGGAACTCTCGTCGATCTCCGAACGACTGCACCATTTTCCTGAAAATATAGCCGGGATTCAGATAAAAGCGCCGCCGTGCGCGATCGCAGAATTCGACCAGTTGCCGATGCGTGATGTTAGGCAGATTGACGACGCTGTTATGCAGGCCGTCGGGAGTCAGCCAGGCGGAAAAATCCCGCGTTGACAGATAACCCTTTTGCTCGGCTTCGCGATATGTCGCGGTGCCGGGATAGACCATAATCGGGAAGAATTGCGCCGTATCGGGCTTGAGATCCATCGCGAACCGCAAGGTCTTTTCCATGCTTTTCGGCGTTTCGTCGAGATTGCCGACCATGAAACAGCCATGAACCATGATTCCCGCCTTGCGGCAGAAGCGAACGAACTTTTTGGCGTCGTCGTGATAGCTGGCGTCACGCGAAGCATTGTTGTTTTTATGCATTCCGCGGATGACGTTCAACTCACCGCTTTCGAAGCCGACGCAGAACAAGCGTGCGCCGGCTTTGCGCAACGTCTTCAGCAACTCAAGATCGACGCCGAGATCAGAGCGGCAATTCGAGTCGAATGGAAGCTTGTTGCCGTGCCGAATCAGTTCTTCGGCCAACTCCATGGTGCGCTTTTTGTTGACTATAAACGTATCGTCTTCCAGCATCACGGTTTTGACTTCGGGCATTTCGCGCGAGACGAAATCAAACTCATCCGCCACGTGCTCCTTCGACCGAAAGCGCACGATATGGCCGCTGAAGGTCTGGGGATAGACGCAGAAATCACAGTGATAGGGGCATCCGCGGCTCGTGTCGAACACTACCAGCGGCCATAGCGAGTGTCCGTAGAAATAATCTTTGACGTTGAGGAAGCGCTTGTAGACTTCACTGACGAACGGCAACTCGTCGAGATTCTTAATCGCCGGCCGTTCGTTATTGGTGACGATTTCGCCATTGCCGTTGCGCCAGATCAATCCCTCGACGGCCTCCAGGCCGGCACCACACTCAATCGCCGCCAGCCAGTCGTGCACGGTGTATTCATATTCGCGCAGCGCCAGTGCCTGAACCGCCGGCGACATCGCGAAAGTTTCACGAGGCATCGCGGAGACATGCCGGCCCACCATCAGCACGCGCGGCCGGCGCGATGCCGCGCTGAGCGCCTCCACCACGCTGATATCATTCACGATGCTCGGCGTGCTGGTATCGCAAACCACCGCATCGATATTTTTTGCCTCGATCCGGTCAATGACGGCCTTGACCGACAGATTGGCTGCGGGCGCATCAACCACGTCGACTTTGTGGCCCTCACGGATGGCCACAGCGGCCGCATGGCAAAGCCATTTCGGATAGTACAGCGTGCCGCTCTTCGCCACCGCCGGGCTTCGCGACTCGCGTGAAAACCGCGGATGGAACGGAGGATTAAGAAAGAGAACACGCATTCCCATCATCAAGACTCCTCTTCATCGGCCGGCGGCTGCTTCCGAATTGTGTGGTTAGCTCCCCACAGGATAATTGCAAATCACGAGCCGGCGCTAACCCGCAACTGCCGTCGCCCGCGCCAGCCTCGACGACGGCGGGGCTGCCGATGTTTTGCCCACCACATCCTCAACCGCATTTAGCACGGTTTCGACCGTGATCTCGCGCAGGCAACGATTACTCACACATGGCGCATAGGTTGTGCCGTCATAGCAAGGCCGGCACGCCAGCTTCTCGCCGCCCCAGAGTACGCGACCGGGCTGATTCGGCAAAATGCGCTCGTTCGGTCGCGTGGGACCAAACAGCGCCACCACCGGCGTCCCGCTCAGCATTGCGAGGTGCAGTGAACCGGTGTCATGCGTTATTACGGCGTTGCATGCGCCATAGAACGCGAGCAGATCGGTGAGGGAGGTCTTCTCGATCAAATCGATAACCGCCATACCCTTGAAAGCCCCGCGCACCCACACGTCAGAGGTGCTTCCGGTTATCGCCACCCTACAACCTGACGTCAGTAATCGTGCCGCAAGCTTCCCATAGTGCTCCAGCGGCCAGCGCCTCAATGGGATCTCCTGCAGCATACTTTTCGTACCGCCCGGTGCCAACGCTACCAGCGGCGTGGCTGAACTGTTTAGCAGCGGTACAAGGAAGGCGGGCAGTGGAAGTTTGACCGACCGCACCTGTGCGCTAGGCGCATCTGGTCCATCGAGGCCAGTAACCAGCCGCACGTATTCATTACTATGATGGCGTCCTGGAATCAGCCAGCGTCCGCGTGCCCTGGGAAAGAAGCTTCTGCGTTCGCGCGCGCGCACCGTTTTGGTTAGGTATCCATATCTCGCGTCCGCATGGGCTGTAATAACCAGGTCAAACCTGCGGCCGAAGAGTCGAACCCAGGTTCTTGCCATTTCCGCAATCTGGGCCGGCCTGCGCCCGGCGAGCAGCCGCGAGTCGTCTAATTCGATTACGGTATCGACTTCGGCGACCGTCCTCACCAGCGGCGCGATACTGCGGCCGCACAGCCACGATATAGT
>JBOHWM010000387.1:0-2394 GCA_050736555.1 Binataceae bacterium (SeqCode) | reverse complement strand
AGGAAGCCCTCCCCGTCGGGCTTCCCAGCCGCCGCCAAAAGATTGCAAGCACAACGTCGGCGCGATCGGCAAACTGCCGATTGATCAACGCTTGGGGCCGTCTGCCAGCTTCCGGGTGCGCGTGTGTCCGCCAGTTCATAAGTTCTACCCTGGCGGCGACGCTATCGCCGTGCTGCACATTCCAATCGTTGATCGCTTCCGCGACGAGCGCGTGTTCTTCTGTCACGTCCGAAGGGGCAGCTAACAGGACTCTGAAGAGCTGAATGGTTTCGGGCATCGGTCAGGAACCTACCGAAGATGGTCGTGACCCGGCAACTGGTCACGGCGCCAGGCAGACCGACTTATGTCCGTATTCGGCTGCCAGACGGGACTAATGTGCCGGCATCCGTTTCTTGTCCGTCGTCCCGTGATGGCAAGCAATTTGTTCAAGCAACAAATCCAGCGAGTACGAATTCACAACCAGTGCTCGACCGCTAACAGCGAGGCGTCGGCATGGAAGGGAGCGTCTATCTCAAAGCGCGACAGGACTGGGCCGAGCGTTACGCCGATCTGGCTCGTGTCCATCCATGAGGTGATCTGGGCCGATCACTGAGATCGAAAACCCATCTGATCTGAGATGACCTGAGATTAGCGCTTCCGCGAGATTCCTAAGCCTGGATCGATGACGTCAGAATGGTGTACTGATGGCGCGAACCTTACGTTGACCGCCATCATCGCGCGAGGCCTTAAGCCGCAGGGCTCGCGCTGTTCAACTTCGGAGGACGAACGATGCCCGTTCCAATGCCAACGCTCCAACAAATGCGCACACTCGCACGCCAATGCGGACTCGCGCTCGACGATGCGGAACTGGCCTCGTTTCGAGGACTCCTCCGGCCATACGTGGATGCGTACGATCTGGTCGCCGCGACGCCGGATGAACTTCCTCGCGTCAAATATCCGCGCACTCCTGGTTATCGCTCCAGCGCGGAAGAAAATAAATTCAACGCCTGGTACGTAAAAACCAGTATCAAAGGCGCGCCGGACGGCAAGCTCAGGGGCAAGACCGTGGCGCTCAAAGATAACGTGATGCTCGCTGGCGTCCCAATGATGAACGGTTCGGCCACTCTCGAAGGTTTCATCCCCGACTTCGACGCCACCATTGTCACACGCATTCTCGATGCCGGCGGTGAGATCGCGGGCAAAGCCCATTGCGAATGTTTCTGTCTGTCTGGCGGTAGCCACACCAACGCCACCGGTCCGGTCCATAATCCGCATCGCATGGGTTACTCCGCCGGCGGCTCTTCATCCGGTAGCGCCGTGCTGGTGGCAGACGGTGAAGTTGATATGGCGATCGGCGGTGACCAGGGCGGTTCGATCCGTATGCCCGCCGCTTTCTGCGGTATTTACGGAATGAAACCGACGTGGGGATTAGTGCCATACACGGGGATCATGCCGATCGAGATTTACGTGGATCATACCGGACCGATGACGCGCACGGTCGCCGACAATGCTTTGCTGCTCGAAGTGATTGCCGGTGATGACGGCTATGATCCGCGCATCAAGGCGCCGCGGGTACATCCGTACACTCGGATGCTTGACGGCGGAGTGGCTAACCTGAGAGTCGCGATCGTGAAAGAAGGCTTCGGCCATTCTAATTCCGAACGCGCGGTTGACGAAAAAGTTTTGGCCGCCGCGCATCGCCTGGGCACGCTCGGCGCCAGGATCGAGGAAATATCGATTCCGATGCATCGGAGCGCCGGAGCGCTTTCGACGCCGATCGTATTTGAAGGCCTGACCCAGACGATGATGTACGGTGACGGCTACGGAATCAGTCGCGATGATCTTTATTCGACTTCACTCATGGAGTTCCATCGCCGCTGGCGGCAGCGCGCCGACGAACTTTCCGAGACCGCCAAGCTTGGGCTGATGCTCGGCACCTATATCCATAACCGCTACGGTTCGCGCTATTACGGTAAGGCGATTAACCTCGCACGCCGCATCCGCGCGGCCTACGATGACGCTCTCGCCAGCCATGACTTGCTGCTGATGCCGACGACGCCGATGAAAGCGACGCCGCTGCCGGCTCCCGGTGCGAGTCTTGAGGAATATGTCTTGCGGGCGTTCGAACCAGCCGCCAATACCGCGCCGTTCGATGTCAGCCATCATCCCGCGATGTCGTTACCGTGCGGACTCGTCGAGGGGCTGCCAGTAGGTCTGATGTTGATAGGTAGGCATTTCGACGAGCCGGCTATCTATCGATGCGCCTACGCGTTCGAGCAATCATGCGACTGGCGCCAACTCTGATGAACGGCTTGTCACTCGCCGGCGATCATCATTTCTTTGATTTTGATGGTAGGTGAGACCGCCGCCGCACGCCATTTCAGATCATTGCCAATCATCGCGACCGACTTGAAC
>JBOHWM010000386.1:0-5668 GCA_050736555.1 Binataceae bacterium (SeqCode) | reverse complement strand
GGCGTGAGTTCGTCGGCAATTTCAAAACCAATCGTGCCCTGGCCCGCGATCACATGGGGATCGTCATAGGCGTCGACAAACAGAGCGCCGGTGCGCGCGCGGATCTCCTCGGCCGCGCGATGGGCCTCCTGGTAATCGATACCTTCGAGCACGACCTGCTGGCCGTAGCCGCGGGTCGCGTCTATTTTTGCGATGGCGGCGCTCTTCGGCATCACGATGGTGGCGCTGACACCGGCGCGCGAGGCCGCGTACGCAAGCGCCTGCCCATGATTCCCGGCTGAAGCCGCGATCACGCCGCGTGCCGCCTCTTCCGGTGTCAGCGCCGCGATACGATTGTAGGCGCCACGCAGCTTGAACGATCCGGTCTTCTGCAGATTCTCGGGCTTGATGAAAACTTCGGCCTCGACCATCCGGCTGAGCGTGGCGTTGCGGATAAGCGGCGTCGGCTCGATAATTCCCGCAAGCCGCCGCCGCGCCAATTCGATCTGTTCAAGTGAGAAGGCCATCGTGCTCCAACGTGAATGCGCCTGCTAGCCGTGCTGATGTTCAGAGAACTGCCGCTCGCGCACGGCGCCGAGCCGATTGCCCTCGAACTCGATCTGACGGCACATTCCGCTATGGTAGTCGAGGTCGAGCAGGATACAGCGAATCGGCCGCTGCTTGAGCGCCGCCACCAGGCTCGCCACACTTTCCTCGTCGAGCGCCAACGCCGCGATTTCCGCCACTTCCAGATGACTTGCGTCGATCAAAGCGCGTGCGTGCGCCTCGTCCGAAAAGGCCAACGCCCCCGCCCATGAACTATTCTTTTCCTGGAACGCGATGACCGCGCCCGCACGGTCCAGCAGGAAAAATAGCTCTTTGTACTCCAGTTGATTCAAGCCGCTTCGACCGTGAGCCGGCCCTGCCGAATCGCCGCGGCGCGTTCCCTCACCAGGGCCGGGTAAGTGTAATAGTGGTCGCCCGAAAGACTCAGGAAGGACTCGATATCCACGTCGTCAAGGTCCATCGCGGCGATTTCCGCTTCGCCCGCGGCGCGGCTTTTCGCGCTGACAATCGCGTCATAAAGCTCTCGGCTCTGCGGCGACTGAAAATCATCGCGGGGCGGTACCGAAGCACGCTCGAAATCCGCGGAATGATAATTATCCAGGATAAAGCGCAGCGCTTTTAATTCGTGGCGCAGAATATCGATGCGTTTGAGTGGGCGGGAATCCATATGCGGGTAGCTTATCGCCGCCTCACGCATGGATTCAACGCGCGGACATTTTCATTGGCGCGTGAACGGTGCCTCAATCACGGCTTAAGCGGTTGAGTGCGCTCAGATGACGCAAGGCGTCGCGGGATCGTCCCACGCTTTCGTATAGTTGCGCCAGGTTGCGATGGGCCTCAAGTGTTTGCGGATCACATTCGAGCGCCAGCATGAAGCTGAGCACCGCCTTGTCGTAATTGTTTGTCCGACGATATAGCAGGCCAAGCTTGAGGTGAATTTCGGCGCGTGTAGGCGCGATTGCGGCGGCACCGAGCAACTGCCGCAGCGCCCCCTCTAAATCGCCCTGACGTTCCTCAAACGCGGCCAGTTCGAGATGCAGCTCGAGGCTCGCCGGTTGGCGTGCCAGCAGCGCTTTATAAAGCTTCATCGCGCCAAGCGGATCGCTCTCAGCCAACCGCCGCGCCTCCTCGACACGGAACCGTGACCGCGCGGCACCAAAGCGATCATCAACTTTGCCACTCGGCGCTGTGGTAAAGCGCAACAGCATTTGCCCGCTGTCGATTTCGCACAGCGTATCGCCGTCGCGCACCACGATACGGCCGTCTTCGAGCTGAAATTTGAGCGCGGTCAGCGGACGACTACGGTCAAACAGCGTGCGCGCCTTAACGAAGCATTGCCGCACCCGGCCGAGATGGCGGCGGCTGGGCAACAGTTCCTTCGCTAGCCGCATCATCAGCAGATCGTCGAAAACGAAACGGTGATGGCGGCCATGCGAGACGGCGGGGCGCAGTAATCGGCGCTTGACCCAGTAGCGAATACGATCGGGTGAGACGGCTAAAATCCGTGCCGCCGCGCGCGTCGAAAACGTCTGCGCGCGCGCCAGACCCGCCTCTGTCGTCGTCACCACCACGAGCGCAAGTATAGGCGTGCGCCGCCGGCGCCTCAACGTGAACGCGTGCGCTTTTTACACAGCCTGTGGGTTATTTGAGTTCGCCGAGCGTGCGCACCATCCGCACCACCGACTCCACCGCGTTTTTCGCATTATCGATACGGTCGAGGGCCTGCAGGCGATTCATCCCAGGTCCGGTGATACCAAGGCCGACCGGCTTGTCGAAGGCGATCGCCAGATCGGTTGCGGCTTTGGCCGCCGCTCCCGCGATCAGTTCGTCGTGACCGGTCTCACCCTTGATAACCGCGCCGATCATCACGACGCCGTCGATATCCGGGCGCTGGAGCAGTTTTTTGACCGCCAGCGTCATATCGAACACGCCCGGCACGTGAACCACGCGGCCCAGTTCGGCGCCGAGGAATTCCGCGTGACGGCGCGCTCGCTCGACCATCAGCGAAGTCACGTCAAAGTTAAAATCCGACACCACCAGCGCGATCTTCAATGGGGCGCGCTCCTTTCATTCGAATGATCGCGCACCTCGATCCCGTGCCGTCCGAGATAGCGCTTGAGTTCATCTATAGGATGATCGCCGTAGTGGACAATGGAGGCGACGATCGCGGCGTCGGCCGCACCGGCGGTAAACGCTTCGAGCAGATGGCGCGGCTCGCCCGCGCCGCCCGAGGCGATCACTGGAATTGGCACCGAATCACTTACCGCGCGCGTGACGTCAAGGTCGTAGCCGAGCTTGGTGCCGTCGCGATCGATTGAATTGATACACAACTCTCCGGCGCCGAGTCGATCGCCCTCGCGCGCCCAAGCCAAGGCGTCGCGTCCAGTCGCGGTGCGCCCGCCGTCAATCATGACCTCGTAGCCCGAAGGGATCGCGGCGCTCGGTGCTGTACGCCGGACCTGCATCGACAACACGATACATTGGCTGCCGAACGCGCGCGCGCCTTCGCTGATAATAGCGGGATTGCGTACCGCGCCCGAGTCAATCGAAACCTTCTCGGCACCCGCCAGCAGCACCGCGCGCATATCCTCGACCGTGCGCAAGCCGCCGCCAACGCTGAACGGGATGAAAATCTCGCGTGCGACCGCGCGCACGACGTCAAGCATGATGCCACGGTGCTCGTTGGACGCGGTGATATCGTAAAACACGATTTCATCCGCACCTTGCTCATAGTAATAGCGCGCCATCGCGACCGGGTCGCCAACGTCGGCGTTGGCTAAAAACCGCACCCCCTTGGTCACCTTGCCCGCGCGCACGTCGAGGCATGGGATGATCCGCTTCGCCAGCATCGCTCAGTCCCCTAGCGGCGTGTTGAAAGATGCGAAGTCATCGCAATCGAATGCATAACCGCCGTTACACCCTGCGTGAAGGCGGCTTCTTTCCTCAAGCTTCTTCCCCGGTCTTCGCCAGGGGAGATAAGAGAGGGGGTGCGGGCTGTGATTTATCATCAGCCTGCGAGCCGGCAGAAATTGTCGAGCAGCTTGAGACCGGGCGCGCCGCTCTTTTCCAAATGGAACTGCGTTGCGAAAACGTTCTTACAGGCGAGCGCCGCCGTAAAACTCACGCCATAGTCACACGTCGCAATCGCAAGCCCGTTATCTTCCAGGATGGGATAATACGAATTGACGAAATAGAAGTGGCTATTGTCGGGTACTTCCTTGAACAGCGGATGAGGCCGGAGCTGGCGCACACGGTTCCATCCGATCTGCGGCACCTTCAACCGGCGCCCGTCAATCGAAGTGGGAAAGCGCTCGGCCTTGCCGCCAACCACGCCGAGACATTCAGTCCTGTCCTCGTCGCTGCGATCGAGCAACACCTGGATACCGATACAGATACCCAGGAAGGGCTTGCCCGCCGCGCAGAGCTCGCGAAGAAGCTCGGCGAGTCCCAGCGAGTTGAGATTAGCCATCGTGGCGCCGGCCGCGCCCACTCCCGGCAAAATCACGCGCGCGGCCGAGCGGATTTGTTCCGGGCGATCGGTGATTTCGCAGCGATGGCCAAGATGCTCGAGTGCGCGCGCGACGCTGGTCAGGTTGCCGGCCTTATAATCCACGATGGCGATCATAAAAATCCCGTCTCGGAAGCAGCATCATAGCGGCAAAATCAGCATTGTGACAGCCTTGTGCGCCTATCAGGGTGTTGGCAAACCGCTGAATATACTTGTTTAGCGCCCGACCGGCTTAACATCTTGAAAGCATTTTGACGCAGCTCACGGACTAGCCTGCTCGGCCTCCCTCTTAAGCCCACGTCGCAGACTCCTTTTTCAAAACACAGCTCACAGACTCGTAATCCTGAACGCGACTCGCAGACTCGTTCGTTCGGCTCCGCTTTGCTCCGCCTAGTGTGCTCGTTTCGCCTGGTGGTGGCCGGTTGCGATCGGCCGCGTGATAACGTTATCAGAAAGGGCGGTTTTGACCGCGGAAGGAACATCAATCAATGGCGAGGACCGCGCTTGCTTTCTCCATCATGCCCGACAGTTCGATGGCAACCATCGTGGAGTGGGCCAAGGAAGCCGAAGGAGCCGGGTTTAACGGCGTCTTCATGACCGAGGCCAACAATGATTCGCTGGCCTGCTCGCTGGTGATCGGCTACAACACGCGTCACATCACGCTCGGCACCGCGATCACCAACATCTATTTGCGTCATCCCAATCTGCTCGCGAACGAAACCGCGACACTGCATGAATTCACCGACGGCCGCTTTATCCTCGGCCTTGGCACCGGCCATCGCGAGAGCAACTCCAATCTCGGCATCGAGATGGGCGGCATGGCCGACCCGATGAAGAAGATGCGCGAGACCGTCGTGGTGTTGCGCTAGCTGCTCGATGGCGGGCGCACCAGTCCGAAAATCAACGGCAAAGTGCCGCTCTATCTGGCCGGGGTTTCGCGCCCGATGGTCAGACTGGCGGGCGAAATTGGTGACGGCGTCATTTTCAACTTCTTTCCGCCGCGCCGGATCAAAGAGGCACTGGATGAAATCGCCGAGGGCGCGCGCAAGGCAGCCCGCGACCCCAAAGACATCGAGCCGGTGCTGTTCGCGACTGCCTTTATCGCGGACGACCTCGACGCCGCGCGGCGACCCGCGCGCACCCTGCTCTCGCGTTATGGCGCGTTGCGCTTTTACGGCAACATGATGGCGAAGGCGGGCTTCGCGCGTGAAATCGAAGCTATCCGCGCGGCCAAAGGTGAGGCCAAGGCGGCGCTTGCGGCCGTGACCGACGAGATGATCGACGCGATGTTGCTGGTGGGACCGGAAGCGCGTGTGCGCGAACGTCTGGCGGAGCTGACCGCGCCGGGAATTGGCACCGCAATTGTATTCGTCAACCCGGTCAACGAGGATCGCAAAAACGCGGTCGCCCGCGTGATGCGCGCGCTCCGCCCGCGCTAACGCACCTTAAGGAGTGATCCTCCATCGAAACATTTCTGTCATTCCGAGCGCGACGAGGAATCCCGGAAAAAGCCTTGGGAAAAAGAGCGGATTCGGGATTCCTCGCCGCGCTCGGAATGACAGAAATGTTTCGATGGAGGATCACTCCTTAAGGTGCGTTAGCGCGGGCGGAGGG
>JBOHWM010000385.1:0-4080 GCA_050736555.1 Binataceae bacterium (SeqCode) | reverse complement strand
GCTGGATACCTTGCATCCGCACCGCGCGAGCCGCCTCACGCATCATTTTTTCGAGTTGGCCGTTGTTGTTTTGCAGCAGTTGCTTGGCCAGCTCGGATAGCTCCTGGGCGTGGTCCTTGAGCATTTGCTCGACTTCATCGAGAAATTGCTGGAAGTCCTTATCGGACATTGAGAGCGCGTCCTGCACCGCTTTGCTCGCGCCCTTGATGATCTCGCCGAGGCCGGTGAAATAGACGTCGAACAGCTCCTCGAAGACCGGCAACTCGCTGGCCCGCTTGATCATGGTGGTGCGCAGCGCGGCGCGGAAGGCGTCGCGCTCGGCCAGGCCCGTCACGTCGCTCGCCTGCACCGCGTCAAGGGTTTCGGCCAGCGATACACGCACGCCGTTTTGGCGCAACAGATTGGCGAATTCGACCAGCTTGTCTTCCATCGCGTGGATCACCCGCGCCGGCCGCATCGTCACCGATACGACCCACGCTGCTCGTATTAGAAGCGCACCTACCCGGCGCGAAAGCCGCGCAAGGCCGTGCTAATTCAGCATATCCTTGTCGCTTGAGCCCGCCGCTTCGGTGCCACTGCGGCGCGCGCGCACACGGCGCAGATACTCCTTAAGCTCTTCCTGCGCCTTGCGGACGTCACCCTCGTACTTGACGATGGTGTCGAGGGTTTCATCGACCAGCGCACCGTCAAGGCTCTGTACGTTGAGCAAGGTGAGCGCCTTGACCCAATCCAGCGTCTCGCTGATCCCGGGCGTTTTTTTGAGATCGAGCTTGCGCAGGGATTGCACCACCGAGACCACTTCCTCGGCGAGCTTTTCGGCGGCTTCCGGCACTTTGATCTGGATAATCCGCAGTTCCTGATCCCGGCTGGGGAAATCGATATAGAGATGAAGGCAGCGCCGCTTGAGCGCGTCAGACATCTCGCGCGCGTTATTCGAGGTCAGCACCACCAGCGGGATCTGCTTGGCCTTGAAGGTCCCGATTTCCGGCACCGTCACCTGGAAATCGGACAACAACTCGAGCAGGAAGGCTTCGAACTCGGCGTCGGCCTTGTCGATTTCGTCGATCAGCAATACCACCGGATTGTCTGAGGTAATCGCCTTCATCAACGGCCGCGGCAGCACGAATCGTTCGGAAAAGAAGACCTCATCCTCGGCCGCGATACGGTCGACCGCCTGCGCCAAACCACGCGTGCCGACCAGCACCTCGCTGATTTTGTCCTTCAGAATCTGAGTATACAGGAGCTGCTTGGCGTACTCCCATTCGTAAAGCGCTTTGCCCTCGTCCAGCCCCTCGTAACACTGCAAACGGATCAGGTCGTGACCGACGGCGGCGGCCAGGACTTTGGCCAAATCGGTTTTTCCGACACCGGCGGGGCCCTCCACCAGGACCGGTTTCTTGAGTGCCGCCGCCAGGTATATGACAGTGGCGATCCGGCGGCTGGCGATATAGTTGTTCTGGGCGAATCGCTCGATAACCTCGTCGATCGATGAAAACATTCAGCCTCCTAGGTGGCTGCGGCTGGCCCGGCCCTGCCGCGCGCAATTCCTTTTCCTTATCATGATGGCTAATAGCTAGGAAACCCCGCATCAACATTACGCGGAACAAGACGCGCAATTGGAGCGGAGCGAAACGAGCACATTAGCGAAGCCGAGCGGGCGAGCCCGCGGCCGCGTTCACGAATTAAGCCGTCTATATGTGTAATTCCTCCCGTACCAAGCCCCCGCTTTCGAAACGTGCGCGCGATAACGCACTCGCGTCATAATCCCGATAGCCGCCGCCGGCGATTAATTCCGCCAGAGCCTGCCCCGCACCGTACGATTGCATCACGCCGCGGCCGCTGAACGAATGTGCTTCATAAAGGCGCGGCGCCGCTTGGCCGACGATTGCGCTGCGATCAGGGCTCACTTCGTATAGCCCGGCCCATCCACTGAGATGGCGCAGGCGCTCGCAACAGCTCATCCGTGCGTACATCCGCGGCCATATTCGCGAAGTGAAAAACGCCTCGCCATCATAGTTGAAATGATGGCCGGGCGGCTCTTCCGGCGGCGAGTAACCGGCCAGAATATGTGGGCCCTCGTTGTGAAAATACACGCCCGACGTATCAACGATCATGCCGTGGGCGGCGAAATTAGTAATGCGATTGTCGATCAGGCAAACCTGCCGACGCACTGGTTGGCTATAATTTTTGAGTCCCGCCAAGGCAAGCGCATTGTCCGACCAGGCGCCGGTCGTGATTGCGACCGCGTTCGTTCGCAACTCAAACAGATGGCCGGCAGTGGCTTCACCTGGACCATCCTCAGTCATCATACGCACCAGCCCCTCGTCGGAAAGCGCCTCATCGGATTGCCAGCATTGCAGCCGCACCTCATCGGATTGAACGGCGATCGCGTGCACGTAAACCCGGTCAAAATACTTCGCCCCCGCCGCTTTGGAGCGCGCGCGGTAGTGTTCCTTGAGCAGATTCGGATTGATCAGGCCGTCCTCGGGCGCGTAGGTTGCTCCGGCGACCCCCTCAAGCTTGTCAATTTCGTGCACGCGCCGATGAACCTGCACCGGCGTCAGAGCGGTAATCGGATGCCCCAACGCGAGTTGCAACGGCATATGCGCTTGCGCCTCCGGCCAAGTGTCAGCGTCGTAAAGCCACAAATATCCGCGTTGGCGAAAGCCGACCTCGTCGCGGACGGTTTCGTAATACTTAATCGACGCGCGGCAGAGTGCGATATTAACTGCCTGCCACCAGGTGGCGCGCACGCCGCCGGCGTTTTTTTCGCTTGAACTAAGCCTGCCACTCAGATCGATATCCGCTACCGCGACTTTGAGGCCGCGCTCTGACAATCCCATGGCGACCGCGCTGCCTATAATGCCGCCGCCAATCAGAATCACGTCGTAACGTTCAAGCTCGGCCACCTTCTTATGCTATCAGAAGGATGCGCTCCCTTGCCTCTTGTCCGGCACCCTGCCGATTTGCGACTTTGGGCTTGCAATGTGTACGCTCGCTATCTACTTCAAGGCGTTCGTGGACTATCCGGTGGTGATAGCCGCGAATCGTGACGAGTATCTCGAACGTCCCGCCGCTCCGCCGACGGTTTTGTCAGAACATCCGCATGTGATCGGAGGCAAGGACCTGCGCGCCAGCGGCACCTGGCTCGGAATTAACGAGCATGGCGTGGTAGCTGCTCTGCTCAACCGCCGCGCCGTTAATAATGGTGAAGGCGACCCGCACCTGCGCTCACGCGGATTGCTATGCCTTGACGCCTTGCGATGCCGATCGGCGGCGGGGGCGGCGCGTTTTGTCGAAGGGCAGCGCGGCAGTGATTACAATCCATTCAACTTACTAATCGCGTCGCGCGAAGAAAGTCTCGTCGCCTATAACCCGGCGGGCAAAATCAAGTTGACGAGGCTGGAGTCCGGCTTCCACCTGCTGACCAACCTCGATATCGACGATTTCGAATGTCCGCGCATCAGTCGCTCTTATGGGCGCTTCGGCGCGCTGCTGAAGAATCCCGAGTTTGTGCGTGATCCGCTCGCGATGCGCGCCGAGTTGGGGCAATTGCTGGCAGACCATTCGACGCAACTCGACCCCCGTTCAGGACGGCCAAATTCGCTGTGCCTTCATTTGGACGCCTATGGAACGCGTTGCTCCAGCATGATCTTCATGGGGCGGGAGCCCGATTCGCTGGCGCATTTTTTCGCCCCTGGCCCTCCTTGCGTGACAGAATACGCACCCGCGATCGTGCCCTGACCGCGGCGGCGGCTGAACTCGCGGCCGCCTTTTTTGCGACCGTGAAGCTTCTGCCTTTGACCAGATCCGGCTCAGTCACGCGGCGAAAGAACGCCGCGTGAAATCCTTGTCTTAGACGCATCTTGCGGACTCCTAACCTTGAACGCGACTCGCAGACTCGTTCGCTCGGCTCCGCTTTGCTCCGCCTGGTGTGCCCGCTCTGTCGGCGGCTTCGCTAGTGCGGCACGGCTCGCGTTGCTCGCCGGCTCAGGATGACGGCTGGAAGCGTAAGTTATTTGTGCGACACCACACCCCTACTTCCGTCCGGGTTTGCGGGCGTAGAGGGTGGGATCGGGG
>JBOHWM010000384.1:0-4335 GCA_050736555.1 Binataceae bacterium (SeqCode) | reverse complement strand
CGTCTGCACGGCGCCGCACTGGCTGGCTTCACCAGCCCGACTTCGCAGACTGATTACCTCGAGGCGCAGCGTCAGTTCCAGTATGGCCGCTACGATCTGGCGGTAGCCAGCGCCAATAAGGCGCTTGCCGCAACGCCAAACGTACCAAACTGGCAGACCGAGGCGCAGATCAACCGTTAACCAGTAACCCTGCGAGGCCTTGCCCCAGGCCTCTCTTACCCAACGAGGCAGGTGGTCGCCCCAACCACCTGCCTCGTTCTTTATTCTCCTCCAACCGAAATCATCAGGCGAAACGCAGTGTAGCCGAACACGCTAGGGAAGCGGAACGGAACGAGCAAACGAGCCTGCGAGGTGCGTTCGGAATCCGGAGTCCGCGGGTCTAGGATCAATGTTTTGTTTCGCGGAAACATATGATCGAGCCATCGTTGCACACATGATAGTGTGTTGGCCGCCATAGGCGCATCTCCATCGCGCCGGCATAATCGACTAAACTTACGCGAATCAGTGGGGGGGAAGCTCGGCATGTGCGCGTTCCATGCGCAAATAAAAAAGGGCGGGCTGCGTGCGGCAGTCTTCGCAATCACTATACTGGCGAATGCCGCACTTCTTTTCGCATCGGCGCAAGCCCAGACACCGGGCATGAAGCCGTCGTCCGCGGTTCCGGCAATGTCTCCCGCAGTCGCAGGCGGCGCATCGTCCAAAGCCGCCAGCCCGACACCGGCCCCCGCCCCTTCGCCCACAGCGCTGGGCGAAACTAATGGGCACGCGGTGCTCGATTATCTCGGCCAGGTCATTCAATGGTATCGGCGTGTCGAAACGCAGGGGCGACTCGCGCAGGAGCCGGCGGAGACATTATACGTCGCCGATAACCGCCAAATTGCCACGAACGTGATAGATCTCGCGTTCGAGTACGCACGCGCCCAAGCCGCGCTGATTAACGCAAATCGCGAGGGCGCGGCCGCATCCAAAAGCCCCAATTCCAGCCCACCGGCCGCCGCAAGTTCCGCTCCGTCAACGCTCAGCGGGCTGACCGCGATGCGCGACCAGGCCTTGAACGAGGTGCAAACACTCAAGACCAACATCCGTGCGTTGCGCGGGCAGCTTGCGCAAGCGCGGAACGCGAAAATGCGTGACCAAATAGATCATCAGCTTGCCAACGCAAAAGGTGAACTTGAATTGGCACACTCGCGCGCCGCGTCGCTCAACGCGATGGTGCAATTCGAAACTGACAACGCGGGCCTCTCGCAGTCCAGCGGTTTCTTGAGTCAAATCGAAGAGCTCCAACGCACCGTCGTGCCTCCACCCGGTATGGAAGGCAAGATTCAGCCGCATACGGTAGTGACACAAACGCGCGACACGGTTCGAAATTCGGGCATTCTGGCCCGTGCCGAGGTTCTACTTAACAACCGCGCCAAGGATCAAACCCTGTCCGACGCGACGGATTCCACCCGTCAACTCAAAGACGCCACGGCTAAGTTGCGCGCGCCACTGATTGATCAGGCGCGCCAGATCGATGAGCGTGGACAGGCATTGGCCACCCAGGCCCATTCCACCAGCGTCACCACCCTCAAGCAGAGCGAGCAGCAATTCGATCAACTGACCGCCCGCCATAAGCTCGTGGTCAATGCACTGCTGCCATTGGCCAAAGAGACGGTGATGCTGAATATGTACACCGGCAGCCTTGAGCGATGGCGCGCGGCGAACCGTCAAAGCTTCAATCAGGAACTGCGTGCATTGATCATCCGGCTGGGGGGACTCGCCCTTCTGCTCGTGCTGGTCTTTATCGGGGCGTTGGGATGGCGCGAGTTGACCTTCAGATATGTGCATGATCTTCAGCGCCGCCATCACCTGCTGGCCCTGCGCCGCCTCACCGTCATTGTCGTCATCGGCTTAATCATCATCTTCGATTTCGCCAATGAGATCGGCGCACTCGCAACAGTGGTGGGCTTTGCCGCGGCCGGCATCGCGCTGGCGCTGCAAAACGTCATCATGTCGCTGGCCGGTTACTTTTACGTGGCCGGCCGTTTCGGCATCAAGATTGGCGATCGCGTGCAGATTTCCGGCATCAGCGGCGATGTCGTCGAGATCGGCTTTTTTAAAATGACGCTCATGGAGATATCCGACGAACACAACGGCCGTCAGGCGACTGGCCGGATCGTGGTTTTCCCCAATTCGGTGGTCTTTCAGCCCACCGCGAGCTTCTTCAAGCAGGCGCCCGGAACCAGTTTTACCTGGAATGAACTTCGCCTGACGCTGGCGCCGGACTGCGACTACCGCCTGGCGGAAAAACGGTTGGGCGAGGTGGTCAACCAGGTCTTCGCACGCTATCGCGAAATTATTCAACGTCAATCGCGCAACATTGAACGCGAGCTCAATTTGCGCATTGATACGCCCCGGCCAGTCACGCGCGTGCAGCTCAGCGAAACCGGCATCGAACTGGTGCTTCGCTATCCGGTACAACTCGCCAACGCAGCTCAGATCGATGACGAGATTTCGCGCCGACTGGTCGACAGCATCAAGCGCGAGGGCACCCTCAAGTTGGTCGCGCAGGGAACCCCCGCCCTGCAGCCGGCCGATCCTCATGCGAATGAACCGCCCGGCGATGGCGTTTCATCTCCAACACCAGCTAACAACGTGCAAGGCGCAGCCCGCGCTGGAAGTGACGTCAGTCAAACGAATCGCGATGCCGCGCCTGTGCTTGCCGACCAGACAATCACGCCCGTCAAAGCGGCTGCCGAGGCGGCGGCGGTGGCCGCTGGAGTCGCGGCCTACGATTTGGTCGAGCACGCCAAGCCACAATGCCAATCGCGTTCGCCAGAGCCCGTCGCGCACGACCGCAAATCCGAACCCACGAAAGCCTCTTGAATGTCTTTGGCTTCGCCAGTCCAGATTTTTTGATTTCTCGCTCGCCTGACGGCTCGCTCAATCATGCGCACCTGATTCTGAACTGCGTTCAGCATATTTGGAATGTCGTCAGTACGTGCATATCCACTGACTATCGATGCCATGCACCCACGCGCCAGTCTTCGTCCCCGCCGACGTACACGCCACCGGCGGATTCGCCGGCGGATCACAGTTGGGGCAGTAGAAACTCGCACCGTTGATCACGCTGGCGGGGAAGTTGGCGAAGTTGATTCCGTTATTCACCGTCAGTCCCGGCTGGCGCTCGAAATCGCTTGATACCACCCGCATCTGATTCATCTGGTTGCTAATCGGAACGGTTTCCGACGGCGTGTAGTTGTTGCCGTTAATTTGCGGATTGGTCCAAATCGCGCGCGCGTTGGTGGCGTTATGGCCGTCATCGAACTTGATAATCTCCGCTGGCGTGCCGCCAGTATATTCACCGCCGGTAATCGTCACCGCCACCGGCCCTTCGATATCCATACCCTCGACGTTGGCGCTGGCAATAGTCTGCATGTTGGGGTTGACCAACGTGTCGCCGCCGCCGATACCCACCACCACGAAGGGCACCGCGCTGCCGCCATTTTCAGTATCCAGGTCACAGGTCACGCAGGTATTCTCGTCGGCGATGTCGGGATTGCGAAACAGGATTCCAACGCCAGGCGTGTTGCTGGGCGACCATTCGGTATAGGTGGCATGCCACGGTGCCACGAGACCCGCATAGCCGCCGATGATCTTGGCGTTGTTCACGTAGTATTGGCTGAGAATGTCACCCTCGATCCCCACCACGCCGCTGTTATTTTCGATGATGTTGCTCAGAATATCTTCGTAGCTATTGCTATAAAGCAGGATTCCCGCATGCGCTTGCCCGAACAGGTTCACGTGATCGATCAGCGCGCCCGGCTCGCCGATAATGAAAATGCCGTCCGCCCCCCCGTGGAAGTTCAAATGACTAATCGAAGGCGCACTACCCTGGTCAATCGACGAGCCGCCGCGTATCACCAGGTCATAGACATTTGACGGAGGATTCCATGCGTGGCCGTTGACATAATCCGCGCCAATCAAACCCGCCGAGGGATTCCCCACATCACCGTTGATCAGCAGGAGCGTGTCGCCGTCGCCGGCAAGTTCCGCATTCGGCGTAGTCGGCGACGTCGCCCCGTAGCGCGCGGTATTCGACAGCCGGAAGGAAAAGACTTTGCCGGTGTAGGGCGTGAAAATACCAGTGACGCCCTCATCCGGCCAGCCCTGGGTCGGATAACCACCCAGGTCCATCGTCTCATCGAAACGCTGTACCAGAGTTCCAGTGGCAGCCTGTGACGCCACTAGCGTCGCGGTCGCGCCCGGCACTCCGGTATACACGCGGATGGTCGAACCGTCATAGCCGCACGCCGCCCAACAAGTCGTATTAGCCGTGCCGCACGCGGCGCTAGT
>JBOHWM010000383.1:0-3624 GCA_050736555.1 Binataceae bacterium (SeqCode) | reverse complement strand
GGATCTCACGTTGCAACTGCTGAATGCGCCGGTCCTTCTCGCTTTCCGAATCCCCTTTGCGGTGCCGGAAGGCCTCCAGCCAACGGGCGAACGGATGCTCATCACTGGGCTCGGCTGGGGGCGCGGCTTGTTCGAAGAGGATGGCGAAAAAAGTTGCCTCCGAATCCGGCAATTTTAGCGGTGCGACCTCGATATTAACGCTCCGATCTTTTCCCGAGACCTCGAAATGGATATGCTCGCGGCGCGCTGGAGTGTCCTCCCTGCGCGCCTGTTCGAGCGCGGAGGAAACTTCTATCAACAGCGCCGGACGCACGACTTTGCGCAGATCGAGGCTCGCGGCGCCGCGCGCATGTTCAAGATAAAGGCTGGTTTCCCCTTGAAAATAAACGATACTGAGATCCGGATCGATTAGCACGGCCGCCGGAGCGTAACGTGCCAGCAGCCGCCGCTCGAGTTCGCGTTGCGCTCGCGGCTGATCCGGCACAGTCGACATTTGCTCGATCCTTCCAATCGTGGACGGCGTTGCGGCTTGCGTGACCGGGTGTGGCTCGGGCGCCACTTCGCTGGCTAGCGCTTGTTTACGGTAGAGGCGGTGGCGCGCGTCCATCAGTTGGAAGAGTTCGGCATCCTGGCTGATGCTCTCGGACGGAGCCAACTGAAGGAAGCCGCCGGGCTTCAAGGCGTAGTGAAAGGACCGTATCACCTGCCGTTGCAAATTCAGCTCGAAATAGATCAGGACGTTGCGGCAACAGATCAGATCAATGCGCGAGAAAGGCGGGTCATAGGTCACGTTGTGACGTGTGAAAATACACAGCTCGCGCAGGGATTTGACGACCTGGTAGTGATCATCAAGCTTGACGAAGAAACGTCGCAGGCGCTCGTTCGAGACTTCCTCCTCAATGTTCGCAACGTATTCTCCGGCACGCGCTTGGCGGATGGCTATCTCGCTCAGATCGGTGCCGAAGATCTGGATCGGGATCGCGGCTGGGTGGTCGGCGAGAAACTCCATGAGCAGGATTGCGATGGAGTAAACCTCCTGGCCGCCGGCGCAGCCCGGCACCCAGATGCGGAGCGGCTCCTTGCGCGCACGATTCTCCAGCAGTTGCGGAAAGACACTGTCGCTTAGACTTTTGAAGGCTTCCGGATCGCGGAAGAAGCCGGTTACCCGGATGAGGAAATCCTGCACCAGCGCATCGATTTCGACGCGATCCCCGTGCAGGAGTTCCGCATACTGCGCCAACTTCTCGATATGCCGCAGCGCCATGCGGCGCCCGAGGCGGCGCTCTATGGTGTTGCGCTTGTATTGGCTGAAATCCACATGGGCCTGCGCCCGCAATATGCGGAAGATTTTTCTGAGGTTCTCCTCCTCGCTGAAGGGCTGATCGTCCGGCGCAACCACCCCGTTCATGTAGGGATGCCGTCCCACCTCCAGAATCTTTTCGGCGATTTCCTTGGGCGTCAGCATGAAATCCACGCAGCCCGTCGCGATGGCTTTGCGGGGCATGCTATCGAATTTCGCCGAGCCCGGCTCCTGCGCAAAAGTGATCCCGCCCACGCCTTTGATTTCCTCGATGCCGAGAGTTCCGTCGGAGTCCGTGCCTGATAGCACGACTCCGATACTGCTTTGCCCGCGGCTTGCCGCCAGTGATCGGAACATTGAATCGATCGGCCTGCGCCGTTGCTCGGCACTCTCATAGCGGTGAAGGCGCACGGCGCTATCTATCGCAGTTACCGTGCATGTGGCGGGGACGACGTAAATATGGTCCACCTCAAACACCATGCCGTCATGGGCTTCCACCACCGGCATGCGGCTGCGCCTGGACAGCAGCTCGACCAGCAGGCTGGGATAAGTGGGATCGCGGTGCTGGACCAGCAGGAACGCCAGTGCGGGTGCGGCGGGCAATCCAGCCAGCAGCTCAGAAAGCGCTTCGACTCCTCCGGCGGAAGCTCCGATGCCGACTATGTTGAAAGCCGCCTTTGGTGACCCCGGTTCACCTGTCCTGTCTGGCATATGTGGCCTTTTAAAGACGACTAGTCCGCGCAGTCGTATCGGAATTGCGGCCGGTCGCCCCGCTGTTCAGTCCTCGTTTTTTACGGATGACGCCCGTCCGACGACGCCTATGGTGCAATCAGAACCGAAGCATGACTTTCCGCCCCAACCCTCGCACGTTGTTTAGCATTAACGGGGAGGGGCGGAAAGCGCGAGTCGCGGCGGCGGCCCTGCAAGGTCGTCGGGGTGGAAGCCACGACGTCAGAGACAGTGGATAATTCGCGCGCTCGGTCATAGTGTCTCAACGATCAAACCCGCGACGAACTCTGGACGCTGTGATTCGATAATATGGCGAAGAAATTCAAAGTCGGCGATCACGTATGTTGGAATTCCGAAGCTGGTTGGGTCAGTGGCCGTATCGTGCGGGTGCATACAAGTGATGTGAACTACAAAGGCTACGTCCATCATGCGAGCGAGGGCGATCCGCAGTACGAGATAAAAAGCGATAAGACCGATCACGTTGCGCTACATAAGGGTAGAGCATTGCGGCATCTTCGCCATTAATCGGCCAATGCCTGTTTGCCAGGAGGCGCTAACACCACAGCCGCCTGCCATTCAAAGGGTCCTCCATACGGCGCTTATCTTGGCGTCGGAAAATAATGGGCGTCGTGCTGGTTTGTGATCAACAACTCGCGGAGCGTGAGGCACGAGACTCGAAGCGGCGCCTGCAAGGTGGTTGCGGTGGAAACCACGACGTCAGAGACAAATAATTTTAAAGCGGATGCGCAAGCTTCTATTCGTTAAACTTCCACGTATTGGCGGCGGTGCCGGAGATGCGCCATCGTGGCATCACGATATTCGTGTCGTTGGTGTCCTCATAGGTCACCTGGCAGGGCAAACCGATGGCAACTTCGGCTTCGTCATTGGTCATGACCCCGGCCACGCGCGTAACCGTGCCGTCAGTCTCCTTGCAGTCGTCGAGTTCGATAACGCCGACCACGTATGGCGCCGCGCCGATGAAAGCGCCGACGATCGGCTGCACGACGACAACATAACTGTGGAGTACGCCAGTACCGGCGGTTTCGAACCACCCCACGTCCATCGAGGCGCATTTAGCGCAAGCGGGAAAAGTTGGTGGAAACCATTTGTGGCCGCACCTGTTGCATTGGCGCACCAGGTACTTGTGTTGCCTGGTCGCCGCCCACCATTCGCGCGTGTCAAAATCCGGCAGGATTCTAAGCTTGGAATAATCAATCGGTCCCGGCATGGTGATTCTCGTCAACGCTTGCACCGCTGCGCGGGATGGCCCGTGCCGCGGCGGTTAATGCTTCCGCTGATGTTCTAACTGATCCCGCGCAGGATCAGGCCGCTTGCCATGTTCTCCCAGCCCCACGCCATGCCGCAGCAGATGCGCGCCTGTTTGAGCTGCCGGCAGCCGGCCTTGCGGTCGTAGGTGTGGATACCTTCGGTCCATTTCGGACAGGCGTCGTCGGCGCGATGGCGCAATTGCCGCACATTCTCGATCACCATCTGCACGCCATGGGTGTAGCCCTCTGAGAGATGGCCTCCCGACAAATTGCTCGGCAACTCGTGATCGATCTGGAGGCGGCCGCCTTTGACAAATTGACCCGCCT
>JBOHWM010000382.1:0-2757 GCA_050736555.1 Binataceae bacterium (SeqCode) | reverse complement strand
GCAGGGCGATGCGGCGCTCAGGCCAACTGAAGAATTGCAGGATGCCAAATTTCACTCGAATAGTCCTCGACCTGACCCGCGGCGTGGTTCGATCCGGTCCTTTGTTCGCATGCGCGCCGGTAGCGGTCAAGACGGGGCCGCGCCACGCGTGACCACGGCCGATCGCAATCGTCGGCAGCTATTCCCAGTTTTCCCTGATGGAGCACATCATGAGAAGCCCCATGCTCCTGGCCCTGGTTGGAATGATCGGGCTGACTGTGACACCCCCGCCGTCAGCGCGGGCCCAGCAATCCACGCTCCTCACCGGGCGCGCCGCGATGACCGGATGGCGCGGCGACGCGCCGGGGGTACGGCGTAAAATCACGTCCGCCGATCTGCCGCCGCCTTTCGCCACGCCGTCGGCGATGGAAATGGCCGAAATCGCCTCGCAGCCGCCGCATGCTCAATTGAAAGTGCCGCCGGGCTTCGTGGTTCACGAATTCGCCAGCGGTCTTGACGACCCCCGGCTGCTTCGCGTGGCGCCCAATGGTGATATTTTCATCGCCGATAGCCGACCCGGACGTATCCGCGTGTTGCGAGCTCCCGATGGCGCCAACCGACCGACTCGCGACGAGATTTTCGCCTCAGGTTTGACCCTCCCGTTCGGCATCAACTTCTGGCCGGCGGGTCCGAATCCGCGCTACGTATACGTGGCCAACACCGATTCCGTCGTGCGCTATCCCTATCGCAACGGCGATTTGAAGGCGCGCAGGCGGGCACAAACGGTAGTACGCGATGTCCCAGGTGGCGGCCATCTGCGTGGCGGCGGTCACTGGACGCGCGACATCGTGTTTTCGCGCGACGGTTCGAAAATGTTCATCTCGGTCGGGTCCTTGAGCAACGACGGTCAGGACCTGCCCAAACGCACGCTGAAACAAGCCATCGAATACGGCCAACGCAACGGCCTCGGTGCCGCGTGGGGACCGGAGGCGCGCCGCGCGGACGTGCTCGAATTCACGCCCGAGGGCGGCGACGGGCACATATTCGCTACCGGCTTGCGCAATTGCGTCGGCATGGCGATGAATCAGGCCACTGGTGAGCTCTGGTGCTCCACCAACGAACGTGACGGCCTGGGTAACAATTTACCGCCTGATTACATCACACGGGTGAGCGCGGGAGAGTTTTTCGGATGGCCTTGGTATTACATAGGCGGCAATCAGGACCCGCATCATAAGGGCGAACGGCCGGATCTCAAGGACAAGGTAACCGTGCCCGACGTTTTGCTCGAAGCACATTCCGCTTCGCTGGAAATGGCCTTCTATAATGGAAAGCAGTTCCCCAAGGAGTATCAAGGCGACGCTTTCGCCTCTGAACATGGTTCTTGGAATCGCGCGCCACGGACCGGCTACAAGGTCATCCGCGCGATTGTCCATAACGGTACGCCAACCGGCGAGTACGACGATTTCATGACCGGCTTCGTGACCCGCGACGGCCAAGTCTGGGGACGGCCGGTGGGTGTCGCCGTGGCGCATGACGGCTCGTTGCTGGTGACTGACGACGCGCATGGCACCGTCTGGCGGATTTCGTATAAGGGCGTTCCATCGGCGAAATGATTTCGCGCCTCGTGCCCTTTTTAGCGGACGAGCACGAATCGATAGCCGGCGTCGTAGGTTTCACGCCTCAGCAAATCGCCGTATCGTGCATGCCATCGGCCCGATTCCAATCGGCTTTGAGCTTCCCCACGCCGCTCTCAACCTGAGACTGATCGGCGCGCGAACAGCGAAATGCCGGCGCGCATGCGCGCTTCAAGATAAAGCTGCGGACGCGCCCATCCGGCGGCGGCAAAGACATCGATCAGATCTTTCGGCAATAGAAGCGGCTACGCGGATTTTCGCGGCTCGTATCGCCGAGATACGCGTCAGTCGTGATTATGTTGTTCGAGGATACGCGCGGCAGTCTTGAAATGGCCGAGCGCGGCCCCGGCGCGCAGTTCCATCGCGACGAACACCGCCTCGGCAATTTCCTCGTCGCTGGCCCCGCACGCCTTGGCGTTGCGAGTATGGACGCCGATGCACGCGTCACATTGCGTAACGTGGGTGACGGCGATGGCGATCAGCTCCTTCATCTTGGTGCTGAGCTTGCCGGGCCGATAGACCGCCTGCTCAAATTCGAGGAATTTCTCAAATGCCTCGGGCTGCAACTCGCGCAGTTTGCGCACGCTTTTTTCATTGACCCAATCATGGGAAGAATCCGCCATATGCACCTCGTATTTTTTATCGGGCGAAGACTGCCGGACAATCCTGGAAAAAGGCCGCTACGACGCCGACCATCGCGCGAAATCGAAACTCGCCGGCAATTCCACGAACATCACTTGAGCGGGCCCGTCGATTACGCGCGTGACATGGCCTTTGCCAGCCAGATCGTCGGCGATGAACGCCTGGCCGACGCCGCACCGCCGCTTCTGATTATCGCTGGTGCCGACTTCGACCGTACCGGACAATACCAGAACGATCTGCCGCGCGGGCGCATGATGCCAGCTCTGGTCGAGCCCCACGGGCAATTCCACGAAACGCACGCTGGGCGAGGGGCAGTCGTTGGATTGAAGCAGCGTATGACCGAAGGAATCCCGGCGCCGGTTGGTGATCGGAATTTCGATTTCCTGGAAGCGTGATTCGCCTTCGGCGGTGGCGTGGAAACGGGTAATTCTCATGGCAGCCTCCCTTCGCACTTATCAAACGGCCAGCGCGCGCGGCGCAAATCAGAGCACACGGTAATTCG
>JBOHWM010000381.1:0-8569 GCA_050736555.1 Binataceae bacterium (SeqCode) | reverse complement strand
ACCGTAGGTCACGCCGATGGCGATAATGCCGTTGGCGCGTCCGGCGAGGATATCGTGCTCGCGGTCACCTACGATGGCGGTTTCGGATCGAATCAGCCGCTCGGTATCGATGAGAAATCGCACGGCGTCGGCCTTAACTCTAAAGCGTCCGTCACATTCGACGCCGATAACCTTGGCGAAATAATGCCGCAACTCAAGGGCGGTAAGGATCTGTTCCGCTATCTCCGTATTTTTCGAGGTCACCACAAACATACGCGCGAACCGTCTGATTTCCGCCAACATCGCGGGAACGCCTTCATACAGCTTGCATTCCAACGCACCATGGCAGGCGTAATGATCGATATACAGTCGCACCGCGCGCTCGACCTGCTCTTGATTATCCACAGGCGCGATGAGGCGCGCGAAAATCTCACGCAGCGGCGGCCCCACGCACCATCGCAAATCATTTTCGCCCACGGGATATCCGAGCGCACCCAGCGCATAGCGGATCGAGCGGGCGATTCCCTCCCCGGGGTCGCTGAGCGTCCCGTCGAGATCGAAGAGCACGTTGCGAATTCCCAACGCTCCGAGCTGGTGGCCTGCCGCCTCCTCAGCGCGATTCGCGCGCAAGGCGCGCTGATAAATCTCCCGGCGCCCCGTTCCCAATAATTTCGCGACCACGCCGCTAGCCTGCTTCAGGCTGATACCCGCTTCGCGCATTGCGGCCATCGCCGCCGCTTCGTCAAACTCGACGGTATGCGCAGCGCGCGGAGCGCCTTCGATAACCAGCGTTATCTCGCCCAAGGCGTCGTGCCTGGTGAACACGGCAGCCAGTTCTTCCAAACTGCCGCGCACGGTTTCCTCGTAGGTCTTGGTGATTTCGCGTACGACCGCCGCCTGCCGAGCGGCTCCGAAGATGAGCGCCATTTCAGTCAAGGTGGATTTGAGCCTGCGCGCCGCCTCCAGAAAAACTAATGTGCGTGTTTCATTCGCAAGCGCTTCCAGGACATGCCGACGGGCCGCTTCTCGTTGCGGCAAAAAGCCTTCGAACACGAATCGATCGGTCGGCAGACCCGCGATGGAAAGCGCCGCGATCACCGCCGAAGGACCCGGCACCGACGTGACCGCGACACCAGCGTCGAGGGCTGCGCGCACCAGCCGGTAACCCGGATCGGAAATCGCGGGGGTACCCGCGTCGGTCACCAACGCGACGTTATCACCCGCGAGCAGCCGACCGACGATTTCCGGCACGCGCCGCTCCTCGTTATGTTCGAAATAGCTGCGGGTTGGCGTGGTTATCCGATGCTCGGTCAGGAGCCGCGCGATACGCCGCGTGTCCTCGCACGCGATCAGATTCGCGGAGCGCAAAGTGGCCAGCGCCCGCCGGCTGAGATCGTCGCGATTCCCGATCGGCATCCCAACCACGGACAGAGTGCCCGCCGCAGGTGCTTGATAACGTCCCACCAAGGTCGCTCAGCCTCCATCGGCATACTTTTGACGCACCTCGCAGACTGGTTTGTTCGGCTCCGCTATGCTCCGCCTGGTGCTCTATTTCTTCGGACGTTCCTCCATATGCACGCGATGGAACTTGCGCGACTGGAACATCCACTGGTCTCCGGTTTTGACGTACTCGTCTTCGTAATAGCCGGTGCCCAGCCAACTCATCTTGTTGCTGGCGTCACGCAGTTCGACGTAAGCACGCCCACTCGCGCGGCCGTTGCCGTGCAATTCGATCACATGGTTATGGATATAAGGCCGCGGCGTCAGCGTGGCGAGCCCTTCCGCATAAGTCTTACGCAGATTGGCGCGCCCACTGGTCGTGGTGTTCTGTTTGTGGCCCATCACGACAAAGGAGCCATCCTCGCTGAAGAGGTTGACCAGCGTGTCGACGTCGCCGCGCCACACGCAGTCACAGTAGCGCTTCGGCAACTCACCAATCGCCTGCCGGTCAGCCACTTCGTTCACCAACTGTTCCACTGTCTTCGCCATCGCACATCACCTCGTTTGTTTGAACGCAATTCACAGACTCGTAATCCGGAACGCCGATCGCGTACTCGTAACCTTGACACGACGCGCGGGCTCGTTCACTCGGCTCCACTTTGCTCCGCCCAGTGTGCGTAGCACCAATTCCAGTCAAGGTGTTAGCTGTTCAGCCCGCGTCTCAGCGCGGCGCCATGCGCAGAGCGCCATCGAGCCGAATGGTTTCGCCGTTGAGCATTTCGTTTTCGACGATATGACGAGCGAGTGCGGCGTATTCTTCAGGTCTTCCCAGCCGCGAGGGGAACGGAATCGCCGCACCCAGCGCTTTACGCGCCGAATCGGGCAACAACGCCAGCATCGGCGTGTCGAAAGTTCCTGGCGCAATCGTGCACACGCGAATCCCCAACGAGGCGAGGTCGCGCGCGATCGGCAGCGTCATACCGACCACCCCGCCCTTCGAGGCCGAGTAGGCGGCTTGGCCGATTTGCCCGTCATAAGCGGCGATCGACGCTGTGTTGATGATCACGCCGCGCTCGCCATCGGCGTTGGGATTGTTCTTCGACATGCGCAAGGCGGCCAGGCGAATCACGTTGAAGGTACCGATCAGATTGACCTGTACCACTTTGGTGAACAATTCGAGCGGATGCGCCCCTTCCTTGCCGACAGTGCGGGCGGCGCGGCCGATTCCCGCGCAATTCACAGCTATGTGCAAGGTGCCAAAGCGTTGCACTGCCGCCTCAATCGCGTTCGCAACGCCGTCACCGGAAATCACATCGGCCGCGCAAAACAGGCCGTTATCGCCAAAAGACTCCGCCACTTTGGCGCCCGGAGAACCCGGCAAATCGAGCACCACGCGATCCGCGCGCCCGCGGCCGCGAATTCTCGCGCGGTCGCTTCGCCGAGTCCCGAACCACCGCCGCTGATAAGCGCAATCGCATCCTGCAGTTTCATCTTGTCCTCGCCAATCGAAGTTGGCTGATAATAGTGCCTGCCGCGGCTATCTTGCACGCGGCTCCGTGGAACGAGCGAGGCCGCGAACCTTCGGCCAAGATGAAGATTCGCCTGCTCGCTTCGCTTACGGCTACGCTGGCGTCAGCGAAAGCGCGTCCTTGCTTGCCGCGCCAATGATCAATGGCTTAGGTTCAGGGCCAGCAGGCAGGCCTCGGCTGGACGATTGAACAATATCGCTTGAATTCTAACGAGAGGATTGATTATGGGCAGACTGGACGGCAAAGTGGCTTTTATTACCGGCGCCGCCTCGGGCATCGGACGCGCCGGCGCAGTGCTGTTCGCGCGCGAAGGGGCCAAGGTTGCCGTCGCCGACATCGCGCGCGAGGGTGGCGAGGAAACCGTACGGCTGGCACGTGCCGCGGGAGGTGATGCGTTTTTATTCGAGACTGACGTGACCGAACCGGAGAGCGTACGCCGTACAATCACCGAGACAGTTGCGCGTTTCGGCAAGCTCAACGTGCTCTATAATAATGCCGGCGGCTCGACCATGAAGGACGGCGCCGTCACTGAAATCGACCTCGACGAGTTCTGGCGCACCATCCGCGTCGATCTCTTCGGTACCTTCATATGCTGCAAGTATGGTATTCCCGAATTGATCAAGGCGGGCGGTGGCAGCGTCATCAACACGACTTCGATTGTCGCGCTCGCGGGGATGCCCGGGCGCGACGGCTATACCACGGCCAAGGGCGGCGTGCTCTCGCTTACGCGCTCGATGGCGGTCGAATACGGCAAATACAACATCAAGGTTAATGCGATCGCCCCGGGCGTGGTTCAGACTGACCGCGTCAAGGAGCATCTCGCCCATGATCCGCGCGTCGAGCGGGTCGTGAGCCGCCATTTGTTGGGCCTCGGCGTACCCCAGGACATTGCCGCGATGGCGCTGTTTTTAGCGTCGGATGAATCGCGGATCATCACCGGTGGCATTTTTTCCGTCGACAGCGGACTTGCGGCGAAGTAGCCGCACGCATCCGGCATAGCTGGCGACAGGGCTTGCGGGATCCCTATCTGCACGATATATATCAGTTCATACTGATGAATACCAGCGATAATCCGTTCAGCGTCGCACAAGCCCTGGCCGAGCCGCTGCGGCTGGCGCTGTTGCGCCACCTGATGGGCGGTCCGGCGACAGTTTCCGAGCTCGTCTCGACTCTTGATGAACCGCAGTCCAAAGTCTCCAACCACTTGGCGCTGCTGCGTGAGCGCGGATTGGTGCATGCCACTCGTCAGGGACGGCAAATTGTTTATCAACTGCGTGACCGCACAGTCGCCGAGCTGATTGAATCACTCATGGCCGCCTCCAGCCCGAGCCCCGAGATAACACGCAAGTCGCCGCCGCTGATAAACGCGCGCACCTGCTATGATCATTTGGCCGGCCGGCTCGGCGTCGCGGTCTTCGAAGGTCTGATTGCCAACGGCGCAATCGTCGCGCTGGCGATACCCGACGCGGCCGATCAGCGTTCGCGTCAAAGCTGGCTCAAGCTCGAACTCGGACCCGCCGCTGAAACGGTATTCGGAAAACTCGCCATCGATACAGTCGCCGTCGCCCGCGAGCGCCGCAAGTTCGCCACCGCATGCCTGGATTGGACCGAACGCCGGCCTCATCTGGGCGGCGCGCTGGGCGCCGAACTCTATGTCGCCTGTCTCTCACGCGGATGGGTGGTAAAGCGTCCCGGCACCCGCGTGCTGACGGTCACTGGATCAGGCCGCGGCGCTTTCAAAAAGCATTTCGGCGTGCGGCTGGAGACGCCGAACAGAAAGGGCCATCGAACAATTACATCGGCGCGCCAAAATTGATAAGCAATAGTTCTCCAATAAGTGAAAGGTGGCAACAGCGATGGATCTTGATTCTCAGCGGAAGAAGGCTGAAGCCCTTCGCCAAATGCACGATCGCAGCCGTATCCTGGTGCTGCCCAACGCATGGGACGCGATGAGCGCGCGCATTTTCGAAGCCGCCGGTTTTCGCGCCATCGCGACCACCAGCGCAGGTGTCTCCTATTCGCTGGGCTATCCCGACGGCCAAATGGTGCCGCGCGATGAAATGATCGCCGCCGTCAGACGTATCGCGCGATGTGTCAGCGTGCCCGTGACCGCGGACATGGAATCGGGATTCGGCGATGACGCTCGCGGAGTCGCGGATACCGTACGCGCGACTATCACGGCCGGCGCCGTGGGCATGAACCTCGAAGACTCGATTCATGGAGCCGGTCGCACACTGTACGAATTGCCGGCCGCGGTCGAACGCGTACACCTGGCACGCGAGGCCGCCGATTCGACCGGCGTTCCGCTCGTGCTCAACGCACGGACGGACGTCTTCCTGCTTGGTATCGGCGAACGCGCCGAACGCTTCGATCACGCGGTCCGGCGTCTCAACGCGTATCGCGACGCCGGCGCGGACTGCCTATACGCGATGGGCATGTTCGACACGGAGACGATCGGCCGCTTGGCCAAGGCGGTTAATGGTCCGCTCAACATTATGGGGCTGCCGGGCGCACCTTCCGTGATCGAACTCGAACGCCTTGGTGTCGCACGCGTGAGCGTGGCTTCAGGCCCGGTCCGTGCCGCAATGACAACCACGCGCAAAGTGGCGGAAGAACTGATGCGCCAAGGCACTTATAATCTATGCGCAGGTGATACGATTGACCACGTGGCGGCAAACGCCCTGATGGCCGCCAGATCGTGATTTCTCCAAGGGATTCATCCACCGGACATCATGATGAGCGTTTCTGAACTGGTCGGCTCAGTCGGCGTGTTCCTTTTGCTGATTGCCTTTTTACTCAACTTGCTGGGGTGGTTGCGGAACGATCACATTCTCTATCAGTTGCTCAATTTCGCCGGGGCCGCGATTGCCTGCTACGCCTCCGTAATGATCGAGTTTCGTCCCTTCGTGGTGTTGGAAGGAATATGGAGCGTGGTCGCGTTGGCCGGCATTATTCACTCCCTCGCTGCGGGGCGCTTGACGGAGGCGAGATGAAAACTCCGGGGTTGCCGCTGGATGAAGTTAATGCCGGCGTGCCGGCGGCGGCACTGATGAGCGCGCGCTATAGCAGGCTGTTGAAAAAGGGATGAAGGTCGCGATTTACCGCCCTCATGCACTCAGCACCCTGCCTGAAGGATGGCTTCTTTCCTCAATCTTCTCTCCCGGTCTTTCCCGGGCGATAGAAGAGAGGCGGTGCGGGTTGTGATTTATCAACAGCCTGCTCGGCGTAACGCCCGCCGTGAGGCCAGCTTCGAGTTGGCGCTTGAGGGTCCGCTCGAACCCGTTTCGTCATTGGAGATGTTTCGTCGTCATGGTGACGATTTGCTAGACCGCTGGGACGGTCGTTTGCTCGTCCGAACCATTTTCGTCGGCACGCGCCAAGTAGCGTTCACCTCCGAGTTCTTTGGCACCCTCTCCCACCCAAAAGCCCGAGTAACGGTCGAAGACGCGCGTTGTATCGACGAAATCTCTGAGTGCGTGCGTACGACTTTCGTGACGCCTCCTCCAGATTATCGCGCACTCGCCGCCGCCGATCCCGTCATTGGGGCGCTCGACCGGCGCTACGAGGGGTTTCGCCCGGTTTTGCAGCCGAATCTCCTGGGCGCGATGATTCGATGCATCAGCGCGCAGCAGGTGAATCTAAGGTGGGCGGCCACCGGCCGGCGCCGGCTCGCCGAAGCGTTCGGTCATCGCCATAGCGTTGGCGGAAATATCGTTCACAGCCTCGATCCCGCGCGCCTCGCCGCACTCAGTATCGCCGATATTCGCGCGCTGCAATTTACCAATCGCAAAGCCGAATACATTATCAACCTGGCACGCATATTTGCCGCCGGCGAATTGACAATTGAGGACTTGCGTAATCATACCGACGACGCAGTGATCGCGGCGCTCGTGCCGATCCGGGGAATAGGGCTGTGGACCGCCGAATGGGTGTTGGCTCGCGTCCTCGGGCGGCCGCGCGTCGTGGCCGGAGACCTGGGCGTGCGCAAAGCAGTGGGCCTCGCCTATTTCAACGGACATATGCCGTCGGAAGAAGAGGTACGCGGCGCGACGGTCCATTGGGGCGATTCGACCGCGTTGGTGCAAGCGCTATTGCTGCACGGGCTTGCGGAGAAAACGTTGCATTCCCCGGCACCGGCCGAACCACTTCTTTCTCTCCCGGCCACCAAGCATAATCCTGACGGCGCGCGACCGTCGGAAGGCGTTACAATGCGACGTCGCAAGGGAACGCTCCCTTCCTCATCTTAATTTGACAGGACGTTTCGCAAACAAAACGCCGCTAAAAAACTCCGCCTGATCTGGTTAGGAACGACCGCGCCTCGTAAAAGGCGCTCGACTGTTTTGTTGCCCATGCAATCACTGTATAAGCGGGTATCCATTCTGGACGTCGGATTTTAAATGTTTCGAGAGAGCGCGATGCCATAAGAGCTAGCGGAATACAGGGCGAACCATCTGAACGGCCGAAGCATCACACCTTCTGGAATGACACCAATAGTAAGTTGCGCGGGGTTTCCCCCACTTACGATCCACGAGGCAAGATGTCGATGAGTAGCCGGTCAGCGGTCAGACGCCTGTCCGTCATCCTTTTACTCCTCAGTCTGTTTGCGGCCAATTGCGGCGCGGATTCCGGAAATCCGATGCCCGCCTCGCCAGTCTCCACGAAGATACCGGCCTCCATCCTCGCGATTATGCGGACGCCTCAGTATTCCAAGGCAACCTGGGGACTCCGAGTGATTGACCTGAGTTCAGGCGCGGTTATCTACGACCTCAATCCGAAGCGTTTACTCCTGACCGGTTCGGTGCGGAAACTTTACTCGGTCGGTGTCACGCTAAACCAACTCGGCCCGGGCTATCGGTTCAGAACGCCCGTCTTTCGCGTCGGACAGGTTGATTCCTCCGGAACTCTGAACGGTGATTTGGTCCTGGTTGCCAAAGGGGACTTGACGATGGGCGGCCGGGATAATGGCGGTGACACGATTGCCATCACGGATTTCGACCATAACGACGCCAACAATCTGGGCAGTGCGATCCTCACCAAGCCAGATCCGCTTGCAGGCCTCGATAAACTGGCCGCACAGGTAGCGGCATCGGGTATCACCAAAGTGTCGGGCGACGTGATCGTCGACAACCGCCTCTTTGCACAATTCAGGGTTCCCAATCAGCTTCTCCTGATCACGCCGATAATTATCAACGACAACCGCATAGATGTTACGATTCTCCCGACCCAACCGGGCCAAAACGCGGTCGTTGAATGGCGGCCGCATACCGCCGCATTCAACGTTGTCGCCAACGTGATGACGGTCGCGGCGGGAGGCAAAACCAGTGTCAAGCTAAACCAAGTGGCCCCGGGTGTCGGAGAAGTTAGTGGGCAAATTGCGGCCGACTATGTTCGCCCTCTCCCTGGAGTGGAAACGTTGGTGCAAACCTTCAGTATTGGCGGTGCGGATGCTTATCAGGATCCGGCCGCGTTCGCTCGTACGGCTTTTATCGAAGCCTTGGAGCGAGCCGGAGTAACGGTTACCGCGCCGTTGCTTGGCCCTAATCCCGTCAGCAAGCTTCCCGCGCCGGATTCATATCCGCCCAACACTCAGGTGGCCGAACTGGTGTCGGCACCTTATGCGC
>JBOHWM010000380.1:0-8457 GCA_050736555.1 Binataceae bacterium (SeqCode) | reverse complement strand
CTCCCAAACGGCCATTCCTGTGGCCATAACTTGATCTGCGGCGCCGCGGTCGCGGCTGTGGCTGGTCTGCTCGCGCTGAGAGCGCATCTTCCAGGACGTATAGTCGTTATGGGAACGCCAGCCGAAGAGGGCGGCGGCGGCAAGATTATGTTACTTGAAGCTGGCGCATTTGAAGGCGTTGACGCCGCCATGATGGCTCATCCGACCGATGCCGAATTCAGCACGATTCCAGCGTTGGCCACCCAACATCTGCGCATCACTTTCCACGGCCGTGCGGCGCATGCGGCGGCGGCACCGTGGGACGGTGCAAGCGCCCTCTCGGCGGTTATCCAGACCTTCCAGAGTGTCGATGCCGCGCGGCTCCATTGGCGCGATCAGTCGCGCGTGCACGGCGTGATCACCAACGGCGGACAGGCGGTCAATATCGTGCCAGAACTCACGCGCTGCGAATTCCTCGCGCGCGCCGCAAGCAGCGCGTACGCGCGTGAGATCGCGGACCGAATTATCCGTTGCGCCGAAGCCGCGGCGCTCGCCACCGGCGTACGGATGGAGCATGAACTCATCGGTGGCTACAAAAACATGATCAACAATCACGCCATGGCCGAATGCTACGCGCGCCATTCGGCGGCATTGGGTTCGCCGGCACCCGCGGCTCCGCACGGGATGCCGACGGGGAGCACCGATATGGGCGATGTGAGCCATCAGCTACCGGCTATCCATCCGTTATTTCGCATTTCCGATCCTGGCCAGGGTAATTGCCACGAGGATGCGTTCGTACGAAGCGCTGATTCGCCACGCGGTTATGACGCCATGATCCGAGTGGCGAAGGCGATGGCGATGACGGCTTATGATTTATTGGCGCAGCCGGAGTTGCTAGCCGCGGCAAAGCGCGAATTCGCGGACTCTCGCGAGAGTTGACAGCGCTCGGGGCAATGTCCGTTGCGCTGTTGGAATTGAGTGGCAGAGGCATAGTCAGATAAGCGGCATCGTGAGCCGTGTCAAGCTTTTCTTCAGTTCGATCGGGTTGAGCATCGTGAGCGCGCGGCGCGGCGGCCAGCGCCGGCATCGCACGATAGCCGACAAGCTTGCGAAGGCCCCATGCCCGGCCTCGATCAGGCCGGCCGCGGATCAACGCAGCACCATGGTGGCACTCCGCCAGCGTTTGACCCGGCGTCCGATCCCGCTCACCCGGCTGAACAGGTTCTCGATCAGGTTGGTCGACGACAGCACGCGCTCGAGACTCTCGCTCAGCCCCAGGCGCATCACGGTCAGAGTTTCCTCGAGCCCTTCGCGCCGGCGCGGCGGCCGCGCCGGGATGCTGATGTTCGAACTGGCGCGCGAGGGTTTCGAGCTGACGCCGCGCGCGCTTGGCGTCACCCGTCGCGTAGGCCTGATGCATTGCGCCGCTTGTGCTCCGCTCGTATCCGATTTCAGCCGAGGGGCTGTCACGATTATGTGGTACGACATTGTGCCTGCGGCTGAGGCTGGAAAGCAGCGCGACCTTGTGGCAGGCGGACAGTTAACGACAACCATCGATCAGGTCGCGCTGGCCTTCACGGCGCCGAGTAATCTTCCGCCGCCACAAGTTTACGAGAACGCGATCCGAGCGGAGCTTCACCGGCCGTGACGGACCGCGGCGCCAACATGCGCGCGATCCGCAGCAAGGGCATGTGGCCCGAGCTTGCGGTGCGGCGGCTGATGCATGGCCTGGGCTATCGGTACCGGCTTCACCGGACCGATTTGCCCGGCACGCCGGACCTTGTTTTTCGGTCGCGACGCAAAGTGATTTTCGTTCATGGGTGCTTCTGGCATGGGCATGATTGCCGGTCCGCGCATGTCCCGCTCCAACGTCGATTATTGGGTCCGAAACTTCAGCGCAACGCCGCGCGGGGCGCGAAAAATTTGAAGGCGCTCACGACCGGCGGATGGCGCTCCCTCATCATCTGGGAGTGCGAAATAAAAGCCAGCGAAGCTCGTGTCCTGAAGCGCGCGTGAATTCATTTCTTCGTGACAGCGCAACGCATCGGCGAAACATTTCCGTCCTGCGCTCTGCTACTTGATTTTCTTCTGCCGGTCGCGCAGGCTCAGCACCCAACCCTTGAGTGTCTGAATATCTTGCAAAATCTCATTCGGCGGCGGGGCATCAGCATTTCTGCCGCTCGACGGATCATGAGCGTTAACGATGTCCGAGCATTTGTTGAACGCGGCGCGGAATGTATCGCAATCGGCGTCAGTCAGGACCGAGACTCTTTTTAGATTTTTGGTATCGATATAATCGCGGTGCCGCAGGACGACCCTCGCTAACGCGATATCCTCGAGGCCGCGCTCCCAGGACGCCCTGAGATTGGCGTAAACCTCTGCCGCAGCGCGCCGATACTCGTCCTCCTGGTGGTCGTCGTACAGCTTTTTCGCGGAGCGCGCTTCCTTTTCAAGCTTGTCGATACGGTCCTCGACGCTCGTGCCAGCCCACGGCAGGCCTGCGCTGACCAAACCGGCTCCGGCCTGGCCCCGGCTAACCGTCTCCAGGCGAATCGGCCGCTTATGCTCCTGGGCTCGGTCGTGCAGGTCATTGACGAATACAAGGTCGTGCGTAAAAACGATGACCTGCCGCACGGCGGCTTCTTCAACCAGGCGATAAGCAACCTGCCTGCGCCAACGATGGTCCAGCGATGAAACAGGGTCGTCGAAAACCAATGCGGAGCGATGGTTTGCCGTAGCGAGTTCGGTCAAGAAAGCCGCGAGCGCCACACAAGTTTGTTCTCCTTCGCTGAGGATATTCGCCACCTTGGCGTCGGGCTTGGCAAACAGCCTGATTTGATACTGCGGCGAACCGTATTTTCCGCCCGACCGGACAATTTCGACTCGGACCTTGTGAGCGGCCAGTTTGACAATTTCCTGCTGGAAACGATCACGAAGTTGCGGGGTAATAACCGTATCTGCGATTTCATTGCCGATTTTGGTGATGGCGTTTGTTGTCGTGTCCGTGAGGCACTGGCTCAGGAAATGGATATTTTTGAGCCGGTCAATCTCTCCCTTCACGATTGGCATCAGGTCGTGCAAAAGCGCTCTGTCGGATAGCTCGGCAAAATCAGCCTCCAGCTTTTTCCGTTCGCCGGTGTTGGCCGAATTCTGCAGTTCATGCGCATAGGACCGGATTTTCTTCTCCATATCGCCAAGCGCAGGCTTCGGATCGGCCGAGAACGAGCGCAGGCCGAGGTTGTCGGCGCCCTCCTTGAAGGCCTTAATGAGCGCGTAGCGCCGAAGCCGGGCCGAAGCGATGAAACGCAGGACATCCCGTGCTAGCGCGGCGTCTGAAAGCGCAATCTCCTGGCGGATCGGCTTGGTGCCGCGCGAATCGATTCTTCGATCAGTCAGCTTGTTGACGGCTGCGCTTGCGGCGGTTTCCGCCGCTTGAGCCTGCCGTTCGGTATCCTGCTGCACGAACTCCTCGAATCGCGCCATACGCGCGAGCGCTTCCGCCGATAAGGGCTGCTGGCATAGGACGCATCGCGTATCTTGCTCCTGCTGCGGATAGTCCTGTCCGGGGTAAGCCACTTGCGTCGCGTATCGTCGCGCCGATTCCCAAAGGGCGCGCCAAGTGTCTTCGCCGACGCCGGGGAGCGGATCGGCCGAGAACGCTTTTTGGGCGGCAAGGCTTGCAGCCTCTCTCTTGGTCAGCGCGTCTCGGTGAAGCGTGAAAATGCCGGTCAAGGCGGCATCGCTCGTCAGGGTTTCCAGAGCAACAAGGGGTTCAATCAAGCCCTTGATGTTGTCGGCCTTGAGTTTCTGTTCTGCGGCCGCCTTGCCCGGATTTTTGGAAAGGTCTTCCTTGAGACTGGCGAGCCGCGATGCTTCCGAATCGGACAGTGTTGCCAGAGCGGTGAGGGCCTTCACGTCCGCATCGTGCTTGAGCGAGCCGAGCGCTTTCCCGACGGCCGTGTGGGGCTTCCATGTCGGATTTAAAAAGATTGGATTACGGGCTTTTTCGAGTACCAGATGTTCTTGTGTCAACGCTTCCTTCACGCGCTGGCAGGCACTGGCCAGCTCGTCCGGCACGTCGAGGCCGAACGGCCGGAAAGCGACCTCGTTTTTGCCGTCGATGTGAATGGCGGCGCATTCCCGGTCAAAGACACTGACCGCCGATAAGATGGGATGCGGGTGTCCGGTGTCCTTCCAGCCCTCCGGCGGCTGCTCGACGCCGCCAACGCTATAGACGATGGTGGCGGAAGGCGGGTCGGCGGTCGGCTGGGCGTAAATGTTAGACAGTATTTGGTCGGAATGGCGCGCCCGGCATGCGCGCTTTAGAATCCGGACGTACCCGGATTTGCCCGCCCCGTTGTCACCATATACTACAGTTAGACTGGCTGGTTCGAATGAGAGGGTTTGCGACGGCGCAAGATTATTGACGGCTGAAACGTTCTTGACCGTGACCAAAGAAACCGAATCGGCCGCGCCTGGATTGGCAGGAATGTGAGATTTCTTCAGGGGTTGAAGCTTGGCGCTCGTACCGGACGCTGAGGCCCTTACTTCTTTGCACAACCCGACAAGCTCGGAGATATCGTTATCGTCCAGCCGTCCTTTCTGAACGATTCGGCGAAGCGCATCACGCTGCCATTCGGCACGGTCCCCGGACCATTCGAGGACGGTTTCAAGCACCGTCTTCGCCGGAGTGGCGTTCTTGGATTGAACAGCGCCCTTGGGGCGGGGAACAGCGGCTGCGCTCATAAAGCACCTGATAAGATTAAACGCGATAATTCTAGCAGAGCCCGGTTGCTTATCGGAGGTACTTTAAGGGCGGCCTGTTGTGGCCCTTCCAGGGATTTGCTCCGATGCGCGCCCGCTCCGCCCTGCTCAAGCGCGCGCCGACGGCGGGTATCGATTCTCCGCAGCGCCGTAGATTTAACCGAAAAGAACGGCAGCGCTCCGCACCGCCGGGCCAAGCTCAACGGCATCTCTAAATTGTAGGCTATCAGCGCGCATCATCGCCCTGCGAGCAACTGCGCGGCCCGAGGCGATGATCGGGAGAGAGTACCGATTTTTCGCGCGAATCGAGCGCGAGACGGTGGCCGCAGGCAAGAAGAAAGGAGAAGTAATCCCGCGTTTTTTATATGATAGTTAGATGACAGAATCGGGATGCTTATCGACTGTCCGTTGGTTGTAACGCTAAAACATCCCTGATCCATTGAAAGATTTGTGGAGCGGGCGGCGGGGATCGAACCCGCGACGTCCAGCTTGGGAAGCTGGCATTCTACCGCTGAATTACGCCCGCCCAGCCCGCGAGTCTAAAAGCACACGCGACGGGTGTCAATTCGGTGAAACGTAGGCATTTCACACAATAGGAGGATTGCAATAAATAATAATCAGTGCTAATCAGCCTAGAATATAGAGTAAGAATGTAAGAGAGTAACCAAGTCGCTTTGATCTCGCATTCGATCCAATGACGCGTGCCGCCTTATTGCCCGCAGTTTCGGCTGTGCTTGGGGTCACTCTTTTGTTTTTTGCCGGATACCTGGTCGCGGGCACCACGCAGCCGGCCAACGATCCAGCCGCCAATTATGTCTTCGGGCAAATTGGTTTTACCAATTCGGCGCCAAATTTCGTCGATGGCAACGGATTTAGCGGTCCGCTGGCCGTTACTGTTGATCCAACCCAGCAAAACGGTCCTGTTTTTGTGGCGGACTCGGGCAACAATCGCGTGCTTGGATGGAAGACTTTCAACGCGTTTATTGCTCACAGCCCGGCGGATTTGGTCATCGGGCAGCCGGATTTTATCTCCTATAAGTGCAATCAAGGCGGCGCTCCAAGCGCCACGACGCTGTGCGATCCCGAAGGACTGGTGGTTGATGGGAAAGGTAATCTCTACGTGGCGGATACCGGCAATAATCGCGTGGTGCGATACGCGGCGCCATACCAGGGTTCGCCACCGTTTAGCGCGGCACAGGTTTTCGGTCAGCCCGACGCCAACACGGCGACTTGCGACAACAGTGGCAGCGCCAGCGCGGCAGACCTGTGCGCGCCCGAGGGTCTCACCACCGATCCGAACTTCGACATTTTTGTTTCGGATACGAACAACAACCGCCTCCTCGAATATTTCGACCCAACCGGAAGCGCGTCGTCATCCGGCACTGGCGACGTAATCGCCGACGTGGTGTTCGGTCAAACGGGTTTTGGCGCAAAAACTCAATACGCACAATGTGATCAAGGCAATAGTCCGCCAGCAACAGCCACAAATCTACTATGCTTGGGGGGCTTTCATGGAGTCGGGCTTGGCATCGACAGCGTCGGCAACCTCTACGCCTCCGACCCGGGCAACAACCGCGTAGTCGAGTACCCAGGACCGTTCAGCGCCGGCACGGTGAATCCGGTAGCGACGGTGATTCACGCCAACAACATGGGACCTGCCGGAATCGCGCTCGACGCTGCCGATAATCTCTATATGGTGTCCGCGCCACAGCCACCGCCACCCCCGCCGGTATACCCTCGCGCCAGCACGATCATCGAATACGCAAAAAACAGCACCAGCAACTCAGTAGCGGCGTTAAAGTTAAACACCAACCTCGGCGTTACGCCGTCATCTGATCTTGGTTTTCCACTGGGGCTGACAGCGGATACGCAAAATGATCTTTACGTCGCCGACGCCGCGGGTAACCGCGTGGTGGTCTATCTGGCGCCGGGTAACGCCACACCGCAACCGAGCCCAACCGCAACGCCGGGCGACAGCGCCGCGGATTATGTCGCAGGTCAAATCGATTTTGCCGCCACCAATCCCAATTTCACCGATGGCAACGGCGTCATCATTCCAGCGGGTATTGCGATAGATCCGAGCAACGGGTACATCTACGTTGCCGACACTGGTAATAATCGCGTCTTGGGTTGGCAAAGCCGTGCCGACTTCATTCAAGGCAAGCCGCCCGTCCTGGTGATTGGTCAACCTAACCTCAATTCCAGCCTGTGTAACGACAGCCCACAATCCATTTTGCCGACAGCCTCAACCCTGTGCTTCAGCAATTCGAATGGCACCTCACAGCCGGGTTTGGCGGTTGGAACCGTTGTTGGCAAGAAATATCTGTACGTAGCCGATCCGCTTAACAATCGTGTGCTCGAATTCCCCGATCCCTCCACTACGAAACCTCCGTACGCTGCCGATCGCGTTTTTGGGCAGGGCGATTCCACTACCAATGCGTGTAATAACAACAGCTCCTCCAGTGAAAATCCGGCCGTGGATCAGTCCACTCTGTGTGATCCTCAGGGTATTGGCTTGGACGCTCTAGGCGACCTTTTCGTCGCCGACACCGGAAACAGCCGCGTGCTCGAATTTCCCGCTTCAACCGCTCAGCCGGAGGCCGCCTCGCTGGTTTTTGGACAGAGTTCCTTCACCACGAACCCGTGTGACAATGCGGGTATCGCAGCGAACGTCATGTGTAATCCCGATGCGGTTGCGGTCGATTCCAGTGGCAACTTGTACGTGGCCGATACCGGTAACAATCGCGTGCTCGAATTCACAGTGCCGAGTTCAATCCCGTCGGGTGGTATCGCCGCGACCAAGGTGTTCGGACAATCCGGTTTCTTAACTGGCACTTGCAATTCGGGCGGAGTGAGCGCGAGCACGCTCTGCAATCCCGTCGGAATCGCAATCGCCAGCGACAGCAGCGTCTATATCGTCGATGGCGGGAATAACCGCATCCTGAAATATGCGCCTGGCAGTGTGCTCATGACCCAAGTTTTCGGGCAGTCCAACTTCAGCAGCGCTTCATGTAACTTCGGCAAAGGACCCGACGGCGCCGATGCCACAAGCCTCTGCTTCCAGATCGATCCAGCAAGCGCGGCAGCAACGTACGCGGGAGCGATCGCGCTTGACGCGTCGCAAAACCTCTACGTCTCCGACGCCGGTAACAATCGCGTACTGGAGTTTGACAATCCGTCATCAACTCCTACCGCAACACCAACGTCAACCGCGACAGCCACGCCGACAACTACTCCCACCCTCACGCCAAGCACCACACCGACATCCAGTTCCACGCCGACAGCAACCGCCACGGCCACACCCGCCGCGACTCCGACTGTCACTCCAACTGCCATCCTCACTCCAACGCCGTTACCAACTCCAACTCCGACTCCGTCACTCCCCAAGGTGGCCGTCAACCTGGTAACGCGTCCAAACACAGTGGGTTTTCGCGTGCTGCTCGCGCAAACTTCACCAACGGTGAGCGGGGCGCGGATTGTCAACCTGCTCAATCCGCGCGGCAAGCGCGGGGCGTCCGCGACGATCGAAAACGTCCTCGTCGCCGGCTCCGGTTTCACGATCTCATCGAATTCGTGCACACCAGGCTTGGTGTTGCCACCAAGGGGGCGTTGCACTGTCGAATTGACCTTCAGCGGATCGTCAGGTGGCCTTCAAGGTGGCAGCCTGCAAATCTATGACAATGCTTTAAATTCGCCCCAGACGGTGTCGCTCAC
>JBOHWM010000379.1:0-2946 GCA_050736555.1 Binataceae bacterium (SeqCode) | reverse complement strand
CTTGAAGGCTGGCTCACTCCGATCACTGACCGGTTTCGCACGAGGACCCAGCGCCGCCATTCGCTTCAAAAAAGAGCGATCCTTTCCGAAGCCCTAGCACATAGCCCAACGGAGCGGTCACGGCAAGCCCCACCGCTGGATAAATTCCCCTTCCGCCCGCGACCAGAGCATCGCAGCCTGGTGAATAGAAGCACAGCCTCCATCCCTTCTTCTATCTCCCCCGCAAAAGAGCGGGAGAGACGGCTAAGAAAGGAAGGCATCTTTAGGCAAGGGATAATTCCAGTCGCAGAGCGAGCTGCTGTATTCCCGCTTCTCTCAGCAACTTCCTACGGACCGTCGTTGGAGCGCGGCGCCAGTTGCCCGCGCGTCTTCAACCGATTGAGCGCGTTGACCAACGCCAGCGCGCTGGCCATCACGATATCACTATGAGCCCCCTGGCCGGCCACCGTCATACCGTCGCTGCGCACCAGGCAACTGACCTCACCCAGGGCGTCTGTACCGCCGGTGATAGCTTTGACGGCGTAGCGCTCAAGGGTCGGGCTGATGTCCGCGAGCCGGTAGATGGCCTTGTAACAGGCGTCCACCATGCCGTCGCCGGCCGACTGCTCGACCCGCTCCTGTCCACTGACGCGCATCGTAACTTCGGCATGCGGTGTGCCGCGCGAGGATGAGGCCACGGTGACGTCGATCAACTCGAAATAGTCGGCGGCACGCCGCCCAGCCTCGTTGACCAGCGCGAGAATATCGTCGTCATAGACGATCTTCTTTTTGTCGCACAACTCTTTGAACGCGGCGAACGCACTGGGTACGTCCACCGTAGCCGGTTCCACGCCCAGCTCGCGCAAGCGATTCACAAAGGCGTGGCGGCCGGAATGCTTGCCCAGGACCAGCTTGTTGGAAGGGATGCCGATATCCTCGGGCTTCATGATCTCGTAGGTCAGCTTATTTTTGAGCACGCCGTCCTGATGAATCCCCGCCTCATGTGCGAAAGCATTGTCACCCACGATGGGCTTGTTGGGCGGCACCGGCTGACCGATGATCTGGGCAAGTAGGCGCGAGGCCGGATAGATTTGGCGGGTTTCAATCCCGGTCTGCACGCCCATCAAATCCCGGCGCGTGCGCAGCGCCATCACGACCTCTTCCATCGAGGTATTGCCGGCGCGTTCACCGATGCCGTTGATGGTGCATTCGACCTGGCGCGCGCCGTTTTTGATCGCGGCCAGCGAATTAGCGACTGCGAGGCCAAGGTCGTTATGGCAATGCACGCTCCAGATGACCTGGTCCGCGCCTTCGACGTGCTCGCGCATGTAACTGAACATGCGGCCGAATTCCTCCGGGATGGCATGGCCGGTGGTATCGGGCAGATTGATCACGCGGGCGCCGGCGCGAATCACCTCGGCGCAAATTTTGGCCATGAAGTCCCAGTCGCTGCGCGACGCGTCCTCGCATGAGAATTCGATATAGTCGAGATGCTGTTTGGCTCGCGTTACCGCCCATGTGGCGGCATTGAGGACGTCCTCGCGCGTCATCATCAGCTTGTACTTCAGATGAATGTCCGAAGTGGCAATAAAGATGTGGATACCGGGACGGCTGGCTTGATCAACCGCGCGCAAAGCTTGATCAACGTCCTCCTCGCGAGTGCGGGAAAGGCTCAGCACGACCGGATTGCGGATAGTTTCAGCGATACGGCGTACCGATTCGAAATCGCCGGGTGAAGAGGCGGCAAAGCCGGCTTCGATAATGTCCACGTTGAGTCGTTCGAGCTGGCGCGCGATGGCGAGCTTCTCATCCACGTTCATGGTGCAGCCCGGCGACTGTTCACCATCGCGCAACGTGGTGTCGAAAATGCGAACGTGGTTCGAGTCCGGCGCCACGACCGGCGATTGGTCAGCCATTGGTTTTACTCCTCGCGTTTGCCCCGGCTCGGCACGAACCACGATGGCGCTGAAAAAGAAAACGCCCCAGGCGGCTCGCTCGGCCCTGCGCCTGGGGCGTTAATCTTAGTTTGAAACCCTACTCAGGCTCGCACCTCGACGCCCTCGGCGTGGGCCCCGATAAGGGCCAGGCTAAGTAGCAGTCCGAGCGGTGAGCGCGTACGCATAACGAACTATTACTACTGGCCTGGCCCGCCGCCGTCAAGGGCCGTGCTTGCACTCGAATCTAACAAGCGTCAGGGAGCAATCGGCTCACGGTGGTCCGGCGTCTTATCCGATGACGACGCCGATGACGGCACTGGGCGCAGAACCGGTGGCGCGGGTTTTACGCGCTCGCCTCTGAGCAGCAGATAGGGACCCGACAGCACGTAGACCGCCGCCAGTACGAACAGCGTGAACTGCGGCATCGCGAACAGCAGCGCCGCCACCACCAGCACCGCTATCACCACCCCGATTTGCGCGCGCTTCTTCAAATGAAGCGACTTGAAACTAGGATAAGGTACGCGCGAAATCATCAGCGCAGCCAGCGCCAACGTCAGCGGTGCCATCAAAATGCCCAGCATCAGCGGCGAGTTGAGCTCGAAATAACTATAGGCGAGCACCAGCCCGGCCATCATCGCGGCGGCGCCCGGCACCGGCAGGCCAGTGAAGCGGCGCTTATCCGAACTGACCGTCTGGATATTGAAACGTGCCAGCCGCAACGCCGCGGCGACAACGTACAGCCCCGCGACCACAATGGCGATTACGCCCAGCGGCTTGAGCGCCCAGGCATAGGCGAGCCCAGCCGGCGCCACGCCAAAGGCGACCACGTCGGACAGACTGTCATATTCGACGCCGAATTGAGTCGAGGTGCTGGAGGCGCGCGCGACGCGACCGTCGAGTCCGTCGCAGATGAACGCCACCATGATCATTACGGCGGCTAATTCGAAATGCGCATTGACCGCAGAAATCAGCGAATAGAATCCAGCCAGCAGCCCCAGCGAGGTGATGGTGACAGGTACGAGGTAAACGC
>JBOHWM010000378.1:0-2559 GCA_050736555.1 Binataceae bacterium (SeqCode) | reverse complement strand
GTGGGCGCCGCTGAGCGAGCGCACCCAATTGCGTTATCTGTACAAGCGCAAGCGGCGCGCGGTGACCGCGCAAACCAAACGCCGGCGCCGGCGCACCACGCGGCGCCGGCGCGGTCCGGAGCACATCCTCCAGGCGCGCCGCGTACCAGGATGGCTGTTGCGGCGGCTCTCGATGCGCGTGGAATCCTTTCCCGCGCGGCTTGTCGTTGGTGAATTCCACGCCGGACCGACGGGCTATCGCGCCGAGTTCGGCGATGCCGCGATCAACGATCCGGCACGGCCGTTCGTACAGTTAACCCCGGGAAACCAGCACATGCTTGCCGAGCTTTTGCTCGCGCATCTCGAATCGAAATGGTTTTGACCAGGCGGAGCGCTGAGGATCAGGCGGATCGCGGCGCGCGTCGCCGATGCCAGAGCCACTGAATGATGGCGCCCGCGCCGAACGCGCCGAGCAACGACGGCCAAAAGTCTGAATCGAAGCTCGCCAGCATGTACACGAACGCGGCGGCGAAAAAGGCGAGCGCCAGCCATATCCCGATCGAGCGGAGCGCGCGCCGCAAACGCGGCAGCGAAGCGATCGCGGCCGCGGTACAGGCCAGCACCATCACGCTGACGACGATCCAATCATCTAGCTGCACGGCTCCAAACAAAACAAAAAGGCGCGCCTAAGTCTATGGCCGAACACGGACTCACCCTCGACGTAATTTTCAAGATCCTCGATCAGATGACGCCGGGGCTCAAGAAGATCGGCGTCGAAGTCGAGGATTTCAAGCGTGGCCTGGAGGGCGCAAAGCGCACCGCGCGCGGCAAGTCATGGGGCGGTTCCACGCTGGCCGATCTCGTCCTCTCGCATCGCAATTTCGTTGAGCTTGGCGGTGATCTCACCGCCGTGCTCTCGGAAGTCGCCAAGTTCGGAACCTACATCGTCAGCGCCACCTATGGCCTCAAGACCATCGGCGCGTTCTTGCCCGGATGGATTGGCAAGACGCGGCCGACGCGGCAGCGGCCGGCCTCGCCGGCGCTTGGCATCGCGAGCTCGCGCCCGCGACACTTATTTGCCTGTCCGTTTTTTGGCGCCGCCGATATCGCGGCTGCGCCTAATGACGCCGGCTTTGCTTGCCGACGGTTACGAGACTCCGAAAGGGATGGGGTTAGCTGCTCAGGCTTGCTCCGCGCCATGCAATGGCGCGCACACTCTCGATTCCGCTCACACCCGCCAAGTGGGGATTATGCGGCAGTTGACTACCGCGCGGGTTTGCGCTATGTTTCAAGCATGCCAAGCCCAAAGAGCACCGAACCAAGGTTTGTCCGTCAGATGACGTTAAGCCAGTTTGACCGGCTCTTTCCCGATGAGCCGTCATGCTGGACCTATCTGCTTTTGCGGCGTTGGCCGGATGGTCCGCACTGTCCGCGTTGCGACAATACCAAGGTGTACGAAAGCACGGCGCGACCGTGGCATTGGCAATGCAAGAAGTGCGGCAAGGATAATCGCTCGCCCTACCGCTTCTCGCTCAAAACTAAGACCATCTTCGAGGAAACCAAACTTCCGTTGCGCTCTTGGTTCAAGGTGCTGCATCTGATGCTCACGTCCAAGAAGGGCATCAGCGCGCTGCAAATCCATCGCATGCTCGGCACCGGCTCTTACCGTTCGGCTTGGTATATGTGCATGCGTCTGCGAGCTGGAATGAACGATCCCCATTTCCGCCAGCTCATGGGCATCGTTGAAGTCGATGAAACGTACATTGGCGGGAAGGACAAGAATCGCCATTGGAACAAGAAGAGCGCTCAGCGGCGCAAAGCCGATCCGCGCGGACCATTGGACGATAAGATCGGCTACGGCAAGGTTGGCGTCATCGGCGCAATCGAGCGCAAGGGCAACCTAGTCTGCCACGTCATCGGGCAGGCCGAAGCCCGCACGCTCAGCGGTTTCGTCCGGCATGCGGTGAGTGAGAAGGTGTCGCTGGTAGCGACGGACGATAATCAAGCCTACAACTATATTTCGCGGCGCATTCGCCATGAATCGGTCAATCACAGTGCGCGCGAATACGTGCGTGGTGAGATTCATACCAACAACATTGAATCGTTCTGGGCGTTGCTCAAGCGCGGAATCGTCGGCACCTATCACAATGTTAGCAAGGATTATCTGCCGCTTTACTTGGCGGAGTTTCAATTTCGCTACAACAACCGCAACAATCCGGACATCTTCGGGTTGGCGATAGCAGGGTGCTGAAGCGCGGCAACTGGCGGGCGCTTCAGAGCAAGACCAAGCGCGCCAGCAAGCCGGTTCAGTTGGAGTTTGTATTTCCGGTTTTCAGTCCGAAAAGGCCTTGCAGACAAGCAAAACGGTGATTTCAGGATATTCTGTCCTCGTCCGCTTTACTTCGTATTTAACGCCGGCCGCATCGAGAAACGCCATTGTTCTATTGTCGTTGTCGCTTGGATTAGAGGGATCTGCGGCGAGAACCTTAAGTCCCGCCATGTTCATCGAGTCATGGGTAATCTCTTCCGCCAAGGCCGTTGTAATGCCGTGTTCGCCGAACAGACGGGAGATTTCTTCTG
>JBOHWM010000377.1:0-3205 GCA_050736555.1 Binataceae bacterium (SeqCode) | reverse complement strand
AACATATCCAGCGGATCGTCGACATGCGGCGCTATGACACGTTGATGGAAGCGCGCTTTCCGCAACAGTTGACCAACGCCTTCAAGGGCATCGAGAACCAGGGCAATCCGTGGGGCCTGGCACAGGAGAAACGCGCGGACTGGGCCGCCGGACTCGAGATTCAAACGCTTGCCGAAGTGGAAAAACCCGAAGAGCTCGACGTGCTCTACTGGGTCGGATGCGCCGGTTCATATGATGAACGTAATCAGCGCGTCAGCCGCTCATTTTCGAGCCTGATGAAGCGGGCGGGCGTGCGCTTCGCGATTCTCGGCACCGAAGAGACCTGCACCGGCGATCCAGCGCGCCGGCTGGGCAATGAATATCTGTACGCGACCGTGGCCGGGCACAACGTGGAGACGCTCAATCGTTACAAGCCACGGCGCATCGTCACGCAATGTCCGCATTGCTACCACAATCTCAAGAATGAATATCCCGATTTTGGCCTGGAGCGGGTCGAAGTGACACACGAGGCGGAATTTATCGACGAGCTGATCCGCGCTGGCCGTCTCACGCCTCATAAGGAAATGGCGCAACGCGTGACTTATCACGACCCCTGCTACATGGCGCGACACAATCGTAAATGGGACGGTGCGCGGGCGGCACTGCGTGCGATTCCCGGCGCCCAGGTTACCGACGTCGATCTTTGTAAGCATCGCACGTTTTGCTGTGGCGCGGGTGGTGGATGTTTCTGGAAAGAAGAGGAGAAGAACACCAAACGCATCAACCACACCCGTTTTGACCAGCTCAACATCGCCGATCCCCAAACACTCGCGGTCGGATGTCCGTTTTGCATGACCATGATGGAGGATGCGGTCAAGTCGCGTTCACTCGAAGAACGCACGCGCGTGCGCGATTTGTCGGAATTGCTCGCTGAGGCCACCGGCGCAAATGAGAAATAAGTGACCAGCGCCGCTGGGCCGGAAGCGCTCTCGTGTGGTTGACTTCCGAAACGTCGCTTGAAGCCTAATACTTGGTTTTCCTGGGAGGCAGGCACGTGCATCCGTTGCCGCCGCACGTTTCCGTTGCCGCACGGCACAAGACTCCGCCGCAAAAGTTGCCCGCTTTGGTTGTATGCAACGACGAGCATCGCAGCACACCGCGATCGGTCATATCGATGGTGCTGGCACAGCCGGCTAGAAGGACCGTGATCAGGAACAGTGAGGCCAGACGCGCGGTCAACCGCGACATAGTTGGACATGCATCGGAAGGCTCACGAAACACGGTGCCATGCGGGCGCGACAGCATCTCGAAAATACGCGGTCCTCAGTCGTCGTTTTGCGGCCCCGCCGAGCAAAAATCCTTTGTGGCCCCCTCTGAATCATTTGCCGCTATCGGGCACACAAACGTGCCGCCCGGGCGCGATACGCGAGGGCTTGAATTCAAAGCCGGAGTTGGCTCTTATTTTCGCTTCCGAAGGGCTGCGGCCTGCGAATCGGGGGATGGATCAGATAGGCGACGCGCGCCGTCTGCGTTGTTCTTTACGGCGGCGACGCTGGGCTTCCGAACGTTTACGCTTGCGACGCACACTGGGCTTTTCGTAAAAAGCCCGTTTCTTCATTTCCTTGAATACCCCCTCTTTGGCGAGTTTGCGCTTGAGCACGCGCATTGCCTGATCGAGGGAGCCTTCGACTCTGATTTCCATAGCCCTCCGTATAAAGTCAAAGTAGGCTCACGAGAATAAGACCGCCCCATGAGGGTGTCAACCGCCGAATCGTAAAGTCAGCCTGATCTCATCCGCAACAATGACAAATCAATTGTACGCGGTTGGAGGAAGCTGTGCCGGGTCGGCATCAGGCGAAACAACGGCAACGCAGGCCGAGCGAAAGCAAGTCTGCCAGCAGAGTTTCGGAGTACGATCCGCAAGCTGCGTTAATAAAGAAGGAGTGCACCATGGATCTTGGTTTGACAGGAAAAGTCGCGATGATCACTGGCGCGAGCCGCGGACTGGGGCGCGCGATGGCGTCGGCACTGGCCGCTGAAGGCATGCGCCTTAGTATCTGCGCTCGCGGCGCGCAGGCGTTAGAGGCAGCCGCTACCGAACTGAGGCGCGAAGGCGCGGAAGTAACCGCCGCGGCAGTTGACATTTGTGACCCGCAGCAGGCGCAGCATTGGTTTGAAACTACCGCCCGGGACTTGGGCGGTGTGGACGTTCTGGTCAATAACGCCGGCGGGGCACGGATGGGCACGCTTGGCGAATTGAGCGAAGAAGCGTGGCGTCAAGCCTTCGAGTTGAATCTGTTCTCCGCTATCAGGCTCGCACGTTTGTGCGCGCCAGTGATGGAACGCCGCGGAGGCGGCGCGATCATCAACATCAGCTCGATCTATGGACGTGAGAGCGGCGGTCCCTTGACCTACAATTCGTCCAAAGCCGCGATGATCTCGTTCACCAAGATGCTGGCGCGGGAACTCGCGCCCAAAAGGATATGCGTCAATACGGTCGCACCCGGCTCAATTCTGTACTCTGGGGGAAACTGGGAAAAGGCTTTCAAAGCTAATCCGGCATTCGAAAAGGACTTCATAGCCCATGAATTTCCCGCCGGACGTCTCGGCCGTCCTGACGAAGTTGCGTATGCGGTCGCGATGCTGGCGTCGCCACGCGCGAGTTGGATAACCGGCGCCTGTATTCCGGTCGACGGCGCCCAAGGCCGCTCCCTGATTTAATTAGCGGAGTCGACACCAGGCGCAACGAAGTGAAGCCGAGCCAAGGAGTCAGCGACGTGCGTATTTTAATGACGTCGCCACATTTTGAACTTCGCGCGTCAATATCGAACCGATGCTGACATAGCTGATTAGATTGCCACTTCTGCAATTAGAATTGCCGATCGTTCTCGACATGATGCGGTTACATCTCATTGCATATGAGCTCTATTCATAATGCCGGGATTGGTGTCATATGCTTTAAGCACAACAAATCTTGCGCGGAGGGGGAATCGTGGGGAGGGTTTTCGCAAGATCTTTAAAGTGGTGGTTGGGCGCCCTGATAATTCCAATGCTTGTTTCCGGATGTGGCTCCGATTCCGGTAGTCCTAATCCGACACCTGACGTCAAGATCACCGAGTACGCGTATGTGACCAATGTTAACGACGCTTTGTTGTCGGAGTTCAGCGTCGATCTCAAAACCGGTGCGCTGACACTAATCGGAATGGTTGACTGCGGATGCCAGCGC
>JBOHWM010000376.1:0-16891 GCA_050736555.1 Binataceae bacterium (SeqCode) | reverse complement strand
CCGCCAAGGCGGGCAAAATCAGCCATTGAGTATTCGGCCAGCCGCTCGGGTGCGGCGGCAAGGCGCTCGATAAATTCCAAATCCCATTGCGGACAAACCCTGCCGAATTCGGGACCGGTCAACTGATGCGAAAGGCCGCCGGTGCCAATAATCGCTACGCGTAAATCGCCGCTGAAGCTCGCGACCGCCTCGCCGACGGCTTTGCCGAACGCGTAACATCGCGCCGGCGCCGGCCAAGGCTCGAACACCACGTTGATTGTGAGCGGCACCACCGGCAGCGCCCACGCCTTACCGAGCAGAGGCATCGGTGAGAGGAATCCGTGATCAAGCTCCATCCGCTGCGAGACCACCAAATCAAAACCGGCGTTGATCACGCGGTTGGCCAGATGACGTGCGAGCGCGCCATGTCCCGGCACGAGGGGAAAATGCCGCGGTCCCCAGCCCTCATCGGCAACCGCGTGTTCGTCGCCGACACCGATTGCAAAGGTAGGCCATGCGTCTATCGGATAGGTATCGACATGATCGTTGTAGATGACCACCAGCGCTTCGGGCCGCTGACGCGCCAGCCAATCACGGGCGTGGTCGAACGCGCGGAAGAGCGGACGCCAGCCCGGCTCGTCGCCGATACCGCTATCGTAGGCATGCGCAATCGAGGGAGCATGTGAACAACCGAGGCCGGCAACGATTTGAGCCATCGCGTCCTCCGCTTACTCCGGCACGATCGCAAATCTGCGATTATGCTCGTTCTGATCCGCAATCACAGTAAGCAATTGAACGCGATCCATTCCGCGCGCCGCGGCGCCGATCACCAAAAGGTCGGCGCCGCTAGTGGCCGCCAGCTTGGTAAGCAGATAGATGCTCACGCCGGCCTCGATCAGGGATCGCCAGTCGGGTTTGCTTAAAGCCGCAATATCGTGCGCGCCAAGACTGTGGCGTCGGAACAACTCCGCCGGATTGGCACGGTAGAGCTCGCGATTCTCCGGGCGTTTGAGGTCGTAAAGCAAGCGGCTTATCCCGTAAACGTTCAGATGCTCATGATCCATCGCGCACCCTCCACGATACTCGCGCGCCGTCGCCATCGCACGCCTTCAAGGCCACCTTGTCAAGCGCAACCGCGGGAATGAGGCTCTGCCAGAACTCAGGAAATCGGCGGCTTGAAAGCATGGGGAAAGAATTCTGATTGACGGACGCATCCGCGCAAGCCTAAGGTCGCATCACTAATGAACCTCTGCGGCAAGTGCGGCTCTGTCATTCTGAGCACGGCGAAGAATCCCGAATGATTCTATTTTTCCCCGACCTTTTTGGGATTCTCCGCTGATTTTAGGACGCGCCTCGCAGACTCATTCGCTCGCTTTGCCTTCGGCCACGCTAACGGCAGGCTCCGTTCAGAATGACAAGTGAGCTTGTGCAGAGGTTTCCCTGGCGGAGCCGCGGGCGAGTCTGCGAGTTGCGTCTAGAATTAAGGATTTCGGCCGACAGCTCACCGACTCGCCCGCCCACGCAATCGGGTCAGGTACGCTTAGGGGGGGTTAAGTGCTTCGCTTAAGTGGGCCGCTGCTGTTTCTTGGCATCGCAATCAGCGTCGTGTCGATGGCGTGCGCCCCTACCTCCCAAGAAAATGCGAACGGCACGCGCGCGCTCGCTGCCACGCGGGGCGTTGGAAAAGCGCCATCGAAAACCACCGATGTAGGTCACCGGGACGATGAACTGGGAGAAGCAAGCACCCTGAAATCCGGCCTTACCGGCGTATGGGAGGGAGTCTCGGTGGCGCAATGCCTGACCGGGATGCCCGATCCCGGACGATGCAACGCCTGGCAAGACATCACGCTCACCATGTTCCAGCATGGCGACAAGGTCACCGGTTATTACAAATGTGCGTATGGCAGCCAGGTCTGCCGTAATCTCGACGAAGATGGCGTGATCAGGAACGGCACGATCAGAAGCGGGCGCCTGATGATGCGGGTGATGCTGCCGGATGGTTCGATGTGTTTCTTCACCGGCATCCCGCACCACAATCATTTATCCGGCGGATATTCGTGCTTGCAGGGCGGCGGCTTATTGGAACAAGGCCGCTTCCGTACCCAACGCAGCTACTGAGAGAGTAGCCCATCGACGCTCCGGTCTGTTACAGCGCGCCTCGCATTTGCCCGCATAACTACCGCTGATGCGGCGACTTGCAAGCTCGCACGGCTAACAGCGGCATGGGCAAAATTGAGGCTTTGCGAGATTGGGCGCTGCATCACGTGAGGCGGCCTGCTATATCAATTCGGTGCGCATGACGATTCAACTCAGCGAGTGGTGAACATGGGCAAAGCGCTTCCCGACTCCGATATTTTCTGGCCTTGCCTGATCAAGCGAATCAATCCAACGCCACGCCGATTAAGCATCCTTTTGGGAACCGTGCTTCTGATCGCCGCGGCCGGATGCTCGACGCCGCCGACTAATGGCGTTTCAATATCTTCGATTCAATCCGCCGCGTCCAGCGGCCCCGGCGTTCACTCTTCGGCTACCTTGGGCAACGACAAGCCGGTAAGCAAACAAGAACGCGGCGTAATCGGGGTGTGGCGCGGCACTACGCTGGCCAGTTGTAGCAATTTGTTCACGCCGCCAAATCGCTGCAACGCGGAGCAGAAGGTTTCTTTCACGCTAATCCAGAAGAACGGGCAACTACTTGGCTATTACACTTGCGCATACGGCAATATGATCTGCCGCAAGGTGAACGACAAAGGCAAGATTATACGCGCGTCAGTTAACGGCGCGCGCCTGAACATTCGGGTGCAGTTGCCCGACGGGTCGACCTGCCGCTACACGGGAATGCGATCGAACGCCAATATCAACGGCGGCTATTCATGTCTGCAGGGCAGCACCGTGGTCGAACAAGGAACCTGGCGGGCCAAGCATCAGTACTAAATTTTCCAGCGATCCTGTAACAGATCATTTAGAGATGGCGCGTGGTGGGCGGCGGTGCGGACCGCGCAGCGGAGCCAGCGCGCGCACGGCCGCGATCACCGCTTCGGCTTCGGCCTGGATTCGTTCCGGGTCATGACCGGCACGTTCGGCTGCTTCTATCACGTCGGCTATAGCGCGTTCGTAATTGTTACGGCGGCGGCGGTTCAGATCATTCCACGGAATTCCACGAAGCGCCGCCAGGACCGTCTCGTCGGGACGGTAGAGGCCACGCGCGATCATCACCGCAATCGCCGGATAGCCCAGATAGCCTTGCCAATACGAAGCATTGTCATTCGAAAAAATGGTGCGACCGTCGGCGCCGCTCTCGACGTCGTAAACCTTGTCGCCCGCCGAGGAGGTCACACGCGCATGGGCAGGGCTGTCAAGTTGCACGCGACCATCGGCTAACGCGCCCAGTGCCTCGTAAACTTTGGCCACCGGCGGCATTTTCCACAATTCTTCGTTGCCCATCACGGATCTGTTTCAAGTACTGCGCACGCCGCCGACGGCTTTGCTCGCTCCGCGCGCGGCGCGCTTCGCCAGTGTTTCAAGCTTGCACGCGTGCGTGACCATCTGCCAGCCTGACCGTTCGAAGGGGTGCGACGCCAAGGTGGAGCCAATCGGAAAACTCGACCATATCGGAATCGCGGTAAGCAACGCCGACGAAGCGCGCAAATTCTTCGAAGGAATTCTCGGCGCGCGTTTCCTCTACGAGCATCATAATCCGGACGCCGGTTACCGGATTCTTGAATTCGACTTCAACGGGACAACGTTGGAATTGCTGGAACCGCTGGGCGAGAGTTCCTTTCTTCACGGCTTTTTGGCTAAACGCGGAGAAGGTATCCATCATCTGACCTTCGAGGTTCCCGATTCCAAACAAAAGATCGACGAGCTAAAGCGCCAAGGTGTGCGCGTGGTGGACGAGCGCGAGTTTCCCAACTCCTACGAAGCGTATATTTCGCCGCGTTCCTCCCATGGCGTGCTGATCCAGATTGGCTCCGGCTTTCCAACTCTGGCCCGCGCCACCGAATGGTTCAAACGGTAGGGAAACTCCGCATAAGCTCTCGTTTTGTCATTCCGAGCGCAACGAAGAATCTCGGATTCTGTTCTTTTTCTGAGGTTTTCCCGGATTCTTCACTGATTTTAGTACGCCCTTCGCGGACTCGTTTGCTCGGCTCCGCTTGGTTCCGCCTGCTACGGTTCGCTCCGCTAAATGTTCAGCCCATCAGACCTCTGGTCGAGCCGCCGTCAATGGTGATATTGGCGCCGTGGATAAAAGCGGCGCGCGCCGAGGCGAGAAAAATCGCCAGGTCGGCCACTTCTTCCGCACTGCCGACCCGGCCCAGTGGCGTCATCCGCTTGAACGCCTCGTCCGTGGGATCATTGGCGGTAGCTGGCGACAAGCCACCGCGCATCTTGAGCAATCGTTCGGTTAAAATCGGCCCGGGATTGATGCCCACGACGCGAATGTCAGGCGCGCCTTCGTCAGCCAGCGCCTTGGTAAAATTGTTGAGAGCGGCATTGGCCGCTCCGCCAATCATATAGCCGCCGCGCGGATTGAGCGCCGCCGCGCCAATAATGTTGACGATCACGCCGCGACGCCGCCCGCGCATATGCGAAAAGACCTCGCGCGCCATGCGCACGTAGCCAAAAAACTTCAGCGTCCAGTCGCTGATCCAGGCTTCATCTTCGAGCTTGAGGAAATCACCGGGCCGAGCGCTGCCGGCGTTGTTGACCAGGATATCGACTTGGCCAAATCGCTCGATACATTTTGCCACCACATCTTTGATTGCGCGCCCGTCGGTAAGATCGGCTCTCGCCGTCGCGATCGCACCGCGGCCCGCGCGAGTTGCCGCCGCCGCGGTCTCTTCCAACGCCTCCTGGCCGCGCGCACATGCCATGACCGAAGCGCCTTCCGCTACCAGGCCGAGCGCGATGGCGCGTCCAATACCCTTGCTGCCACCGGTGACGATGGCGACTTTGCCCTCAAGTCCAAGTTCCATCGCGATCACTCCATAGAACAGCGGCATTCCATGCCGGCGGCCGATAGAGCACTCGTGTTACTCGGTTCCGATTGCATGTGCGGAATGCCGCTTTGCGCGTTCATGTTAATGATGTAGCTGCGCGCTCATAGTCGCAACTGATGCGTTGAACCTCCGCACAAGCTCATTTCTCATTACAAACGAAGTCTGCCATTAGTGTAGCCGAAGGCGAAGCGAGTGAGCGAGTCTGCGAGCCGCGTTCAAGGGGCGTGGATTTATCTGATCCGCATCTTCAATGCGCACCTTCGCACAACGACCATGCCACCTCCGCGATGCCCGGCACCCTCACGTCGTAGGTGGCAAACATCGGATCGTCGGCCTGACCGCTCAAATAACGCGAGTAGCTGCCTTCGAGAATGATGGCGAGTTTGAAGAGCGAAAAGACCTGGTAAAAGGTGAAATCACGCATCGTGCGTCCGGTCCGGCGCTCGTAAAGTTCTACCATCTCGCCACGAACATAAAAGCCCGGCTCGGCTTCCATGCTCGAAACCACGCCGCGGCGCGTTTCGCTGTCTGACGGGTCGGTCCAGTACGTCACCATCCAGCCCAGGTCGGCAAGCGGATCACCGATCGTTGACATTTCCCAGTCGAACAGCGCGATCGGGCGCGCCTCGGCGCCATCAGGATCCCACATCACGTTGTCCAGCTTGAAATCGCCGTGGACGATGGTCGCAAGCTGCGCTTGCGGTACATGCGCCTTGAGCCAATCACGAATCCGCGTCATTACCGGCAAGGGCCGTGTCAAAGGGAGCGTGCGTTCAAGCTGGTCGATCCAACGGCGGAGCTGGCGTTCGATATAACCTTCGGGACGGCCGAAGCCTTCGAGCCCTACCGCGCGCCAATCGACGTTCTGCAACTTCACCAGTAAATCGATCATGCCTTCGCTGACCGCGCGGCGCCGCTCGGGCGTGTCCGCGAAGCTCTTTTCCGCGGACGGAATCAGGCCGGAGCGAATCACGCTGCCACGCATGAACTCCATCAGGTAGAACGGCGCGCCGATGTAGCCGCTGTCCTCGCAACTGGCGTAAACGCGCGGCACCGGCACGGGAGTGTCCTGCAGAGCTTTGAGTACGCGATACTCGCGTAACACGTCATGCGCGGTCGGCAGCAGCGGACCACGCGGCGGACGCCGCAAGGCCCATGATTTGCCATCAAAATGAATCAAGTGAACTTCATTCGAATGGCCGAAGGAAATATTCTCAGTACGCAGTCCCCTTACGTCACCGAGCTTGCGCTCGCTGATGAAACGTTTGAGTCCTTGCGCATCGATGGTCGCCGAGGGACCGGTTTTTTCTTGTGTATCCGTCATCGCCATATCCTGCCACCGAGGCAAGCCCAAGACCGCCTTGCCAAAGCATACAGGCTATAGCGCCGGGCGTGAAACCGCCGCAAGCCGCGTCGCAAAAAGGGCGATTATGAACGCGGCGAGGACGACGGGCGTCCAGATAAGCCACGGCCGCGCGATCAGAATCGCGCCGGCGATCGGCGTCGAGGCAGCGTGAGGCCGCGCAATGCCGTCGATAATACGACCCGTCCAGGCGCGTAGGCGGTGCGCATTGGCGCGCAGAACCAGGGCGATACCCAACAACAGAATCAAATCGAGTAGCGCGATCAGTTGGGACGGTCCCGGCACCCGCAACTGGGGGCGGCAGGCATGATGCGGCGATGTTGGCCTCACGCACGCAAGTTTAGCTGGGTTGCGAAACCTAAATGAGGTGGCGGCGGTTCAAACGCGATAGCCGTCGCGCGCCACGCTGTATAGTTCAGGACATGAAATGCGAGCGCCAAAAAATGGCCACACCATCGGAAGCCGGCGTCGCGCAAGCATGCCGGGCCGCGCGACTCAATGATAGTAAGGCAATACTCCCGTACGAATCTGGAACGGATTGCGTCCGAACGGGCTCTGGCCAATCGAACCAAGTCCGCCGAGCGTTAATTGGAATTGCACCGAAGTCTCACTCGGATTGATGCTCTCGGTGATGCCGGTATCGAACGCCCAGCAATTGCACGGTGATTTAATCCGCACACCGTATGATTGTTCGAGCATTTTGCCAGAGGCGAAATCGTACGATGGCGCATAATAGACGCCCAATCGATCGAATAGGTCGTAATAGGCGCGCAGCACCAGCGATTCATTAAAATTGGCGTTGGTACCGGGCCGGTCGGCCGGTCCTGGTCCGATGTATACGTAGGCGACTTGTAAGAAAGAGCCGGTTTCGGCCTTCCCCATATAAAGCTTGGAAATGTTTTGCGTCCACCATGGCTGGAAATTCATCTCCGCCGTGGCGTAACTGATTTGATCGGCCTGCGGATTTATTCCGAGTGTGCCCCCCAGTGAAATGACGCGAGTCGGGAACAGTTGCGCGCTCGCCTGCAAATCGGAGAAACGCTGCGATCCAAACGCGATCGCGTGATCGGTGTCGTAGGCTTGCTCCAGCGTGAAAGCGGCCAGCTCCTCAACCGAGGAGCCGCCCGAGACAGTGCGCGCGCGAAAGGGACTCAAGGTCGAAGGTTCCCCCTCACTGGCGGCGCTGGTCTCATTGTTGGGGAGCAGAATTGGCGGCAGCTTTACGTAAAAGCGCGAGGTCACGCCATAGGTTATCAGGCTGCGCGGCTCGATACGATCGATCTGGTCAAAGAGCGGAAGGTCGGACTGATCGATGGCCGGCACATAGGCGTAATACGCAAAAGGCTCGACCGTGTGCTTGAGTGCCTCGACATATTTGCCGTGGATTTGATAGACCTTTTCGATATCGCTTCTGACTCCGGCACTGCCATAGATCATTTCGCGCGACAAGAGCCCGCCCGGCGCCAGCGTCCCCAGTTCGAGTTTGTTGTTGTATTGGCGGCCTTCGGTGCCCACCGGAGTAATCTCAATCTGATGCCCTGAGACATCGTAGGCGGTTTCGCGCACGCCCAGCGTACCCCATCCATAGAGGAAATCGCCCAAGCGCCACGGCACCGTCACGTTCGGCGCAAGATCAAGCCTCAATCCGTCAATACCTTCTGCGCGATAGAAATTATCACCTTCGATGTTGAAATCCGTATAGGCTAACCCGCCCAGTAACTCGTGACGGCCACTGATCAGCAATTGCGGCAGGCTTTGTAATTCGAACTCCGCTGGCTGAATCAAATCCTGGTTCCAGATTCCCATCGCACGCGCGTAACCGTCCTCAAAACTGTAGAGCGCGCCAAAGTCGGACATCGCGTTGCGCATCGAGGGAAAAGTGGGAAAGAAAATACCGCTGCCCACCGTGCGCGAGAGCGTCCATACGTTCATCTCGCGTAATTCCAGACTGTCGCTGACGCTGGTGCCGTCGCCGAACAAGACCAGGTTGGGCGTGATGTGCTGGCGCATCATGCCGATAATGTCGTAGCGATCGACCGGAATGTGTGGATCCGCAATCTGGCTGTCGATGATATCGCCCTGGCGATTGGACTCGCTGCGAATACTTTCGTCGTAAAAAGCACCGTCGGCAATCAGGTAATCGCCCTCACCATTGATAAGCCGGTATTCACCCAGTAAACCCACGCGCTGCGAGGTTTCGATATCGCCGGCGAGACTCGCGTCCGAACTCTTATTGATATCCAGATAATAAGGTTCGAGCAGTTGGAAACCGCGCAGGCCGGATTCACCCACACGCGGGCTAAGAAAGCCCGAATGGCGATCGGTATCGGCTGGAAAAGTGAAATAGGGCGCATACAAAATTGGATAGCCGAGCACGTTGAAACGTGCCCCGCGCGCCACTCCCGTCTCGCCCATGTGAAGGTCCATTTCGTTGGCCGTGATACTCCAGTCGGGCGTGCCGCGCTCGCATGTGCACGTAGTGAAAAACCCATCGTTCACGCGATAATGCTGGCCTTCGAGCTTTTCGATCTTTTTGCCGTCGAGCCGGTAAATCTTGTCCTTGCTCAGGATTTTCCCGTTGATCAGCGTCGCGGTTTCGTTGTCCAGATTGAGGGTGGCATGCGAGGCCGTCATCCGCCCGAGCGGATCAACCAAGTGAACGTCGCCCGTTGCGCTCATCGAGCGCTGACGGCGTAACAGGTCGATCTTGTTGGCGCTCAGGGTGGTGTTGTCTTGAATGACCACGGCGTTGCCGGTCACCACGAATTCGTCAGCCTTGTAATTGTAAGTGAAATGGTGGCCGGAAACATTGACGGGGCCGCGATGTTGCTCCTGGAAGCTCCGGCTGAAGCTGCTGCCGTTGGTATTGCGGCTGTTACCCCATGCGCCGGCAGCCTGCGCGCGCGCGGATTGCGGCGCCATGAGCAGCGCGAACGGAATTAACAGCAACCACCACGGTGATTTAGGCCGGAGCTTCAGGGAATAGTCCTCGCCGGCCAGAACGCGCCAAAAACCACGGATACACCTCCCCCACCAGGTAAACCGAGCCGGTCACCAGAACTACATCATCCGCGGCGGTGTGCGCCATAGTCCATGCGATCGCTTCCGCCGGATCGTGTATCACGCGCGCGGACATCCGCGCGGAGAACAGTGGCAACAGTTTCTCGGGTTGCAACGGACGTTTGGGCCGCGCGCGTGTGAGCGTCGCGTCGGACACACGCTCCGCCAGCATCGCGGCCATGCGCTCCCATTGCTTGTCTTCGAGACAACCGAATATCAGCCGAGGTTTGACTTGCGGTCCCAATTCAACCGCGACCGATTCCAGCAACGCATCGATCGCAAGAGGGTTATGGGCACAGTCCAGAATCACCATCGGTTGCCGCGCGACCAGGTCGAAGCGCCCCGGCCATACCACCTCGCGTAAACCATCGCGAATCGCGCGTTCTTCCACCGCAAGGCCCCGCCCACGCAAGACTTCCAGCGCGGCAATCGCGATCGCGGCATTCTCATGTTGAAAGGGACCTGCTAAAGCGATTTCGACCCCGTCGAGCTTAAGCCCGAGGCCGCGATAGTCGAGCTGATGGGCCGGGGCAAGTGAGCGGTAGGAAAATTCACGGTCGATCATGAAGGCCGCGCTTTGCCTCCGCGCCGCCATCTCGAGCAGCGTACGGCGCGCATCGACGTCGCGCGCGCCAATCACCACCGGAACGCGGTCCTTGATGATCCCACCCTTTTCTCCGGCAATCGCCGTGATCGTGTAGCCGAGCCGGTCCATATGATCAAAGCCGATCGGCGTGATCACGCTGACCAGCGGGCGTACCACGTTGGTGGAGTCGAGCCGCCCGCCCAGACCGGTCTCAATCACCGCCAAATCGACCTTCGTCTCGGCGAAATAGAGAAACATCAGGGCGACGGTGAATTCAAAAAATGTCAGTGCCAGCCCAGCCCGGTCGTAAATCCCGCGCAAACGCGTGATATAGTCGAGCATCAGCGCGCTCGGCATCTCGGCGCCGTTGATACGCGTACGCTCGGTCAAATTCACCAGATGCGGTTTGGTATAAAGCCCGCATCGATAACCCGCCGCGCGCAAACACGCCTCCAGCATCGCGGCCACCGAACCTTTACCCTTGGTTCCAGCAATATGGATTGCGCGCAGCTTGCGATGCGGGTTGCCAATCAGCGCGAGCGCCTGATCCATTCGCTCAAGCTTGTAGATCTCGCCGCGAGCTTCGAGCGAATAGAGCCAATTCAAGGTGTCATTCAAGCCGCTCATCTTTGCGGCGTAATTTTAGATGGCGTCAGCCCGCCTTGAAAGCCCACCCCCTTCCGATCTCGGACGCGCGCTGAAATGAACGCATTTGCAATAATTACCGAGCGGCGCGAGCGCTCTTCCGGCCGCCGGCATGGAATGCCGGGGCACGCAGAATAGTCAACAGATGACCGAGCATGAAGCGCATCCGATGGCGCGGCACGATCGCGTCGAGCATGCCGTGGCTCATCAAAAACTCGCCGGTTTGGAAATCTTCCGGCAACTGCTGGCTGGTGGTCTGTTCGATTACGCGGCGTCCGGCAAACCCGATTACCGCACCTGGCTCCGCGATGTTCAGGTCACCCAGGCTCGCGAACGAGGCCGCGACACCGCCGGTAGTCGGATCGCACAGTACTGAAATATACGGCAGGCGCGTGTCGCGCAGGCGCGCGATCGCGGCGGAAACTTTCGCCATTTGCATGAGCGAAAGTACCCCCTCCTGCATGCGCGCCCCACCGGTCGAACTGAAGACTATCACCGGCGTGCGATGCGCAATGGCATGGTCGAACAGGCGCGCCAGCGTTTCGCCCACCACCACTCCCATGCTGCCGCCCATGAAATTAAAGTCCATCACGGCGACCGCGGTGGCGTGGCGCTCAATCTTGCCGACGCCCGCACTGATAGCGTCGTTACGCCCGCTCTGGCGGCGTGCCTGTTCGAGCCGCGCGGGATAAGGCCTGCTATCGATGAAGCCGAGCGGGTCTCCAATCGCCAGATCCGCGAAAAGCTCGCGCCAGGAGCCGCGGTCCAGCGTGATCGCGATCCGCTGTTCGACGGTCAGCCGCAGATGATGGCCGCACTTGGGGCAGACGTTGAGATTGCGCTCGATTTCCTTGCGGAAGGCGATTTCCTTGCAACTGGGACATTTGACCCAAATGTTATCGCTCGGCGCTCCCGCGCTGCTCTGGGAGTTCTCGGCCATCGGCTTCCTTGACTTTAATCGCTCTGGCTAATTTTGCGTCCGGCTGAATTTCGAGTGGCGCGCATCGATCATCGCGGCTTTGAGCGCGGCGACAAACTCGCCCGCGATTGAGACCATGGCGGAGGAACCCGCATTGGCTTCCAGCAATTGCGAGAGCGCGCTGCCGACCGCCACCGCGTCCGCCATCGCCGCCACTTCGCGCGCTTGATCAGGCGTGGAAATGCCGAATCCGACCCCGATTGGGAGACTGGTGATGGTGCGTAGTTCCCGCAATTTTTCTTCGAGATCAGCGGCTAGACGCGCGCGCGCCCCGGTCACCCCGAGGATCGAAACGTAGTAGAGAAATCCACTGGCGGCCTGCGCGATATGGCGGCTGCGTTCCAAAGGCGTGGTGGGCGCCAGCAGGTAGATTAAATCCAGCCCGGCCTCATGCGCCGGCACTGCCAACTCAGCGCTTTCTTCCGGCGGCAAATCGACCACCAGCAAGCCGTCAATTCCGGCTCGCGCGGCATCAGCGCACAGCCGCTCACAACCGTAATGGAACACCGGATTGAAATAGCCGAAAAGGATCAGAGGAATCCGGGTCCGCGATCGTAATTCACCGACCATCGAGAGGATCGCCGGCAAGCTCGCGCCCGAGGCCAAGCCACGCGCGGAGGCGCGCTGATTGGCGGGACCGTCGGCCATCGGATCCGAAAAGGGCACGCCCAGTTCTATAAGATCGGCACCGCGCGACTCGAACTCGATGATCAGCTCGCGCGTGTGGTCGAGATCGGGATCGCCGGCAACTACGTATGGAATCAGCGCGGCCTCGTCGCGCTCGCGCAACTCACGAAACTTGTCCGCGATTCGGCCCTGCCGCGCAACTGGCGCTTGATTCATAGACCTACCCCGAACGCCTGTGCGACGGTTTGCATATCCTTGTCGCCACGCCCAGACAGATTGACGATCATCACCTGCTCGCGTGGCAGCGAAGACGCCAGCTTCACCGCATGTGCGACCGCATGCGCGCTTTCCAGCGCCGGGATAATGCCCTCGGTTTCAGACAGCAGTTTCAAGGCGTCAAGTGCTTCCGCGTCCGTGACGGTGGCGAATTGCGCACGTCCGCTGTCGTTGAGCCAGGCGAGCTCGGGGCCAACGCCCGGATAGTCCAGCCCAGCGGCAATCGAATGAGTCTCGCGGATTTGACCCATCTCATCCTGCAACAGGTAGGTGCGGTTGCCATGCAGCACACCCACGCTGCCGGTCGTAATCGTCGCGGCATGCATCGGGCCACTGAGGCCGAGTCCGGCCGCCTCGACCCCGACCATCCGCACTGCGCCATCCTTAATGAATGGGTAGAACAGCCCGATAGCGTTGGAACCGCCGTTGACACATGCGACCAGCACATCGGGCAGGCGTCCTTCATATTCCACTATCTGGCGGCGCGCCTCGCGCCCGATCACGGATTGGAAGTCGCGCACGATCATCGGATAGGGATGCGGTCCAGCCGCCGTGCCAATCAGGTAGTAGGTCTCGCGCACGGTCGCGATCCAATCGCGCAGCGCCTCGTTGAGCGCGTCCTTGAGGCTACGGCTGCCAGCGGTGACGGTGGTGACTTTGGCGCCCAGCAGTTTCATCCGAAAGACGTTGAGCGCCTGGCGCTCGACGTCAACTTCCCCCATGAACACTTCACATTCGCGCTTGAACAGCGCCGCCATCGTGGCAGTGGCGACACCATGCTGGCCGGCGCCGGTTTCCGCCGTGATCCGCGCCTTGTTCATACGCACCGCGAGCAGCGCCTGGCCGAGGGTATTGTTCACTTTATGCGCGCCCGTATGGCAAAGGTCTTCTCGCTTGAGATAAATCTTCGCGCCGCCCAGTCGCACGCTCAGATTAGCGGCATAAAACAGCGGCGTCGGCCGGCCAACGTACTCGCGCGAGTAGCGCTTCAAGTCGTCACGAAACGCTGGATCGCGCCGCGCCTCCTTGTAAGCGCGCTCGAGCTCCAGCAGAGCCGGCATCAAGGTCTCCGCGACATAGCGTCCGCCGAACTGGCCGAAGCGGCCGCGGCTATCGGGCAGATTTTGCATTCAGGACAAAGCTCCTTAGCTTGGCCGCATCCTTGATTCCGGGCACGGCTTCAACTCCGCTGGCCACATCGACGGCGTAGGGGCCAAGCGCCACGGCGGCGCCAACATTGGATGGCGCGAGGCCGCCGGAAATAAAGACCCGGCTGAGATCGACGCCGGCGAGACCGCCAAGGGGCCGCGTGCGTCCGGTGCCGCCGAACAATTCCGGATGCCAGGTGTCGAACAGGATAAAATCGGCGCGACTGTTCGCGATCGCGGCGGGCCGCGCCGCATTGACGCGAACGGTGCGAATCACCGGCAGCGGCCATCCCGTAATCGCCGCGTCGTCCTCGTCGCCGTGAAACTGCAGCATATCGAGGCCAGCCACTGTCCGGCGGTCTTCGATATAAGCACGCGCCGCATTGACGAAGACGCCCACCAGCAAGGCACGGCCCTTTATCTCCCGAGCAATCGCGCACGCCTGATCGAGGCTGATACAGCGTGGGCTCGGCGGATAGAAGTTGAGCCCTATCAGATCGGCGCCCAGTTCCACCGCCAGACGCGCGTCCCCAGGCCGGGTCACACCGCATATTTTGATCTTGACGGCCACTAGGGAACCTCTGAACAATTCTTAATTCCGTCATTCTGAGCGAGGCGAAGAATCCTGTAAGCTTGCTGGTTTTCTATTGTTCTTTCGGGATTCTTCACTTCGCAGACTCCGTTCAGAATGACAAAGATGTCTCTGCCGAGGCCCCCTACTGAGCCCGCGAAGTAACGGGCGCCAGCAGCGTGCTCAAGGCGTGCGCCGGATTGCCGCCGCGCAGCAGGCTTTCCCCAATTAAGAATCCGCGCGCCCCGGCTTCCGCGAGGCATGCAATATCGGCGGCTGTTTCAATCCCACTTTCGGAAATAATCACACCATTTCCATGATAGCCGTGCAGAAGTCTTTCCGTAACCGCAATATCGGTCTTGAACGTGTGCAGATCGCGATTGTTGATCCCGATAACTTCAGCATCGAGCTCAACGGCCTGCGCGAATTCCGCCTCGTTATGCACCTCGACCAGTGCCGCCATCCCCAACTCGTGTGCGAGTGCGGCCAATTCACATAAACCCTTCCGCTCGAGCATTGCCACGATCAGCAAAATGGCGTCGGCGCCCGCCGCGCGCGCCTCATAGACCTGGTATGGAGCGAACATGAAGTCCTTGCGCAAAAGCGGCAGGTGAATTGCGGCGCGGACCGCCCGCAAATCATCGAGCGAACCCTTGAAGTGCTGATCGGTCAGGACTGAAATCGCGGCGGCGCCACCGTCACGATAGGCGCGTGCGACCGTTGCCGGATCGAGCCCGGGAAGAATATCGCCCTTGCTCGGCGAGGCGCGTTTGATCTCGGCGATGATGGCCGGTTGATAGGCGCGCAAGGCGGCGAGAAAGTCGCGCGGCGCCTCCGCGGCGGCGGCCACCGCCCGCATCGCTGCCAGCGGCATTACGTCTTGCCGCGCGTTGACCTCTTCACGTTTGGCGGCAAAAATCCGGTCCAGAATCGATGCCATAATCCCGATAAGCGCGACCTCAGCGCGTGACGGCGGCGCCCGCGTTGCTCGCCGACCGCATCAGGTCAAGCGTTCGCAGAGCGCGCCCGGAACGCAGGATGCTCCGGGCCACCGCCACACCGTCGTCGAGCGACGCGGCCGCACCCCCTATGTAAATCGCCGCGCCAGCGTTGAGCGCGAGCACATCTTGCGCCGCGCCTGGCTCGCCCGCAAGTGTGCGGGATAAAAGCTCCGCGGACGCACGCACGTCGGCACTGAGGAAGCTGGCGGCGCTGGCCGCCTCCAGTCCGAATTGCTCCGGGGTGATCTGGAATTCACGCATCCCATCGCCGCGCACTTCGGCGACACTGGTGGACGCGCTCAGCGTGATTTCGTCCAGTCCGTCGTTTCCATGCACTACCATCCCGTGGGCGACGCCCAATGATTTCAGCGCTTCGGCCATCGGCCGCAACAGCTTGGGCTCGGGCACACCAATCAATTGGCGACGCGGGTGGGCCGGATTCGATAGCGGTGCGATCAGGTTGAAAATCGTGCGGATGCCTAGCGTGCGACGCAAAACGGCCAGGCGCGCCAATACCGGATGGTAGGCGGGAGCGAAAATGAAGCAGCAATGCGCTTGATCAAGGCATCGCGCTAGGCCGGCCGGATCGAGCTCAATTTTCACTCCCAACCGTTCGAGCACGTCGGCGCCGCCGACCCGTCCGCTGACCGCGCGATTGCCATGTTTGGCGACCTCGACGCCAGCGCTCGCGGCGACCAGCGCGGCGCCCGTCGAAATGTTGAAAGTGCCGGCATTGTCGCCGCCCGTGCCACAGGTGTCGAGCACTTCGCCGTCTCTCAGATTTAGATTGCGCGCCCGCCGCCGCATCGCGCGCGCGCCGCCCGTCAGCTCGCCAGCGGCTTCGCCCTTGAGCTTAAGCGCGACCAAAAAGCCGGCCACCAGCGCGTCCGGCACGATATCGTCGAGGATCTCACCGATGACGTGCTCGGCCAAGGCGGCGTTAAGCGCGCGCCCCTTCATCACCTCGTCGAACGCCGCACGCAAATTCGTCACGGCAGCCCCGCCAGGAAATTCGCCAGCAGTCGTTTACCATCGCGCGTGCCAATCGATTCCGGATGGAACTGCACGCCTTCGATCGGATATTGCTGATGCCGCAGGCCCATGATTTCGCCCTCTGCCGTGCGCGCGCTCACTTCGAGACCGGGCGGCAGCGTAGCCGCGTCGACCAGCAGCGAATGATAGCGCATCGCCTCGAATGGACTGTCGAGCCCTGCGAACATGGTGCGGCCGTCGTGCAGGATGGGCGAGGTTTTGCCATGCATCAGACGCCCCGCGCGCAGCACGCGGCCGCCGAACGCTTCGGCGATACACTGATGACCCAGGCATACGCCGAGCATTGGAAAGGCGCCGGCCAATTCGCGTAACAGCGGCACCGAGATACCCGCCTGTGCCGGCGTGCATGGACCGGGCGAAATCACGATCGCGTCGGGATGAAGCGCGCGCGCACCCGCCACATCAATCGCGTCATTGCGCCGCACCGTCACCGTCACGCCCAGTTCGCCGAAATACTGCACGAGGTTGTAAGTGAACGAATCGTAATTGTCTATCATCAGAAGCTTGGGCATGGTCGTGACCTTATCCTTTAACGCAGCTCGCGGACTCGCTCGCTCTGCTCCGCCTAATGAATGCGCGCCGCCAGCTCGAATTCGCGGGCGCCAG
>JBOHWM010000375.1:0-1608 GCA_050736555.1 Binataceae bacterium (SeqCode) | reverse complement strand
TCGTAACACCTGCCGCTATATGCTGGGCAACCCGGCGGATTTCGATCCCGCCCGCCATGCGGTCGCGGCCGCGGCGATGGTCGAGTTTGATCGCTATATCATGACCCGCCTGGAAGTGCTGAAGACGGTGGTGCGCCGCGCCTTTGATAATTACGATTTTCAGGCGGCCTATCAGGCGATTCTTAATTTCATGGTGGTCGACCTGAGCTCGCTTTATATCGACGTCGCGCGCGACCGGCTCTATTGCTCGGGCGCCGATTCGCGCGAGCGCCGTTCGGCCCAGACCGCGCTCTATCTGATGCTCGACACCTTGGTGCGGATGATCGCACCGTTAATTCCCTACACCGCCGACGAAGTTTATACGCATATCCCAGGTAAGAGCGCATCCAGCGTTCATCTTCTCACCTTGCGCGAAACAGATAACGGTTTCATCGATACGACTTTGGCCGCGCGCTGGGAGCAGATGCTCGCGATTAGGACCGAGGCCTTGAAGCTGCTCGAAACCATGCGCCAGGCCGGAACCATCGGCGCCCCGCTTGAGGCGCGGCTCAGTATCGGCGTGACCAACGGCGACAGCGCGCTCGATCAAATCCTAACCAGCTATCGTGAAGGTCTCCGCGACCTGTTTATTGTCTCGCAACTCGATATTCTGGATGCGCCGCTTAGTAATCAGCTCAAAGCTCAGGCCAACGGACAGAGCGATTTCCGCAGCGACGGTTACTTCGGCCGTGTCAGCGGCGCGCCGGCGATGGTGGTTCTCGGACGGCATGCGGCCGGGCGCAAATGCCAACGTTGCTGGATGTACTACGACGATGGTGGTGACCCCGAGTTGTGTCCCCGATGCCGTGCGGTGCTGCGAGCCTGATCCATGAGTGCGGGAGTGGCGACCAGTGTGGCTTCGGCGGAGGCGCGCCCCCAGGGCGGTCATCGCCTGCTAACGATGCTGCTGCTGGTAACGGCGCCAATCCTGGCGCTCGACCAGTTGAGCAAGCTCTATATCACCAGCCATCTGCGGCTCTATCAGACCGTCGGCCTCATCCCGCATTGGCTTGATCTGACCTATACGCTCAATCCCGGCGCGGCGTTTAGCCTGTTCGCGACGATGCCGCCGGGTTTTCGTGATGTCTTTTTTCTTACCGTTTCCGCCGTCGCGATCGCGGTTCTGCTATGGCTATTGGCGCGGCGATCGCCCGGTCCGTTGACTAATTCAATCGCCTTCGCGCTGATATTGGGCGGCACGATTGGCAATCTGATCGATCGCATCGCGCGCGGACGGGTAGTCGATTTCATTTATTTCCATCACCGTTTTGTCTACCCGATTCATTACGATTTCAGTTACGCGATCTTTAATGTCGCGGACAGCGCCATCACGATCGGCGTAATCATAATCCTAGTCTTCAATATTCTCGCGGCACCGTCGGAAGAGCGTCGCACGACCGGCTGACCACACGCATTTGACGATGATGGTTCGGCAGGGCTAAGTTTTGCACGGGTGACGCCACGCGAAGCGGCCTGATTGTGCGTATCGGCACCGAGGAGTGCGTTCCAATATGAAAACGATAAACACCGTAACCGGATCGATCAGCACCGACCAGCTCGGCACCACGC
>JBOHWM010000374.1:0-2258 GCA_050736555.1 Binataceae bacterium (SeqCode) | reverse complement strand
TCCGTGAGCTGCGTTCAGAATCGGTTCAAGGGGCGTTGTCATGCGTGCGATGGCGGTACATACTCCCGCGCCGATCGAAACCAATCCACTGAGCGCGATTGAGACTGAGCGTCCTGGACCTGGTCGCGACGAAATACTCATAAGAGTAAAGCGATGCGGCGTTTGCCGCACCGACCTGCACGTTGCTGAGGGCGATTTGCCACCGCGCCACTCGCGCATCGTGCCTGGCCATGAAGTTGTTGGCGTTGTGGAACGCGTGGGTTCCGGCTGCAAGAAATTTGGTCCGGGAACCCGCGTTGGTATCGCGTGGCTGCGCGAGACTTGCGGTGTCTGCGCATACTGCCGCGCCAATCGTGAAAATCTTTGCCCGAATGCGCGATTCACAGGTTACGATCATGATGGCGGCTATGCTGAATGGGCGACGGTGCGCGAAGACTTCGCCTATGCGCTGCCGGATACAATCAGCGATGATGAAGCCGCGCCAATGCTGTGCGCCGGGATTATTGGGTATCGCGCGCTCAGACGTGCGGAGGTGAAATCCGGGACCGCGGTTGGCCTGTACGGTTTCGGTGGTTCGGCGCATCTTGCAATGCAAGTCCTGAAATACTGGAAATGCCGGGTATTCGTGATGACGCGCGGCGGACGCCATCGCGAGTTGGCGGAGGCGATGGGGGCGGATTGGGTAGGCACTGCCGCTGAACCGCCGCCTGCCGCTCTTGCCTCGGCAATTCTGTTCGCGCCGGCGGGCGAATTGGTGCCGCCGGCCTTAGAGGCGCTCGACCGCGGTGGAATTCTGGCGGTCGCTGGCATTTATTTGAGTCCAATCCCTTCGCTCGACTACGAGCGCCATCTGTTTTATGAGAAGCAATTACGCAGCGTTACCGCGAACACTCGTGCTGATGGGCGCGAATTCCTCGAATTAGCCGGTAAAATTCCGATTCACACGCATACTGTGCCGCTCGAACTGGCGCAGGCGAATCACGCTCTGCGGATGCTCAAGCATGGCGAGTTAAAGGGCGCCGCCGTGCTCCGAGTGAGCTGAGAATTCTCGCGCCGTTCCACGAAAGACCAAGCGCGCGCCGGCATGTAAAACGCTCCGTGGCATTCGCCGCCGCGGAGCGTTTTTGGATCAGCTCATAGTGCGCGCGCCGGTTACCTGGTGAGATCCATGAAATGCGCATCATGAAAGAAAGGTGGTCCGTGAGGCGGTAAAGATGAGGGGCAGACCCAACTCGAAGCCTCGTCCAGGTTACCGCCGATATAGTGTGCCAACTCGGGATACGGACACAGCGGCATCGTGCGGTCGGGGACGCAGCTGCTGGTGTTGTTGTTGACGCAGTGGGTCGCGATGATCTGATTGGGCGCCTGTCCATTCTCGACCCATGCGACGAGATTCGGAAGCGCGTTGAAGACGTTTGGCCCAGATCCGCCGCCGCAATGATGCATGCCGGGAACCATGAACAGGCGTGCGTTATCGCGCAATTCGAAAATACCGCCGTCAGTGCGCTCCGCCACTTCGTTGTAGTAATTGACGCTGACGAGCGGCGTCAACGCCGGATCGGACCACCCATGATACATGATGAGCTTGCCGCCGTGGGAGAAGAACGGCTCAAGGTCCGTGTTTTCGCCGTTGCTGGCATTGCGCGTCACGGCCGCCTGCAGCAGGTCGAGATCGTTGCTGTTGATGTTGAACGTCAGCGAGTCATATGCGGGATTGTTGAAGACAAAATATTTGAGAAATTGATCTTGAAAACTCCATTGGAGCGGAGCCGTGGCGAGCGAGAGCGGGGGTTGACCCCACGGTTCCGCGACGTTGAAGGTGGGTTGAGTCGCTCCTGTGATCCATTCGATCCAGCCGTCGCCGCCCCCCGGATTGCTCAGCGTATAGCCGGGATAAATCTGATCGCCGTCCTCGGTGTGCGCGCCTGCCACGATTTGCTCGACCGTAGCTATCTGTTCTTCGGTGAGGCAATTGGTGCTGGTATGACCATGGCATTCGAGGCGCCTCACATTGAAATGGCAAAACTCCGGGTCCTGGATCAGGCCATCCTCTACGCCGTCAGATTGGTCGCAAGCGGCAGTCACAGCGGTGTCCAGGGTTTCAATCGCACTCGGAGTCAGATATGAGGCGGGGCTTGCCAGCAGCGCCTGGTCATTCCAGTTGAAGCCAGCAATTGGGTCTCCAATCGCAGGGTCGCCGGCGATAATGCCGTTGTAATCGTCGGGAAATTTTTGAGCCTCAACCATCGCCTCACGGC
>JBOHWM010000373.1:0-3615 GCA_050736555.1 Binataceae bacterium (SeqCode) | reverse complement strand
AAACGTAGCTGCCCGTCGGAGACATTTTGAGTGCCTGATTCGGCAGCATCAGGACGTCCGGGTGGCGCTGGAGTTGCAAAGTTACTTCCGCATACATGCCTGGATACAATTCGTCGTGCGGATTCTCGATATCCACTTCCGTTAACATCGTGCGTGTTCCCAAATCCAATGAATTCGCAAAACGCGCGACCTTTCCATTGAACACGCGTCCGGGAAAATCCTTTAGCCGCAGGCTGGCGGGTTCCCCGCGCCGGATATATGGCACGGCGTCCTGCGGCACATATACGTACGTGCGCAGGATCTTGATCATGGCCTCACTCACAACTGGAGCGGCCGAACCGCTCGGATGCGACGAGCCTTCCTGTTCACCGTTGGCGAACTGCACGCCGACGCTGCTCATCCCGCCCACCGCACCAGCCTTGATCAGAGCGCCGGGATCGACGAAGCGGCCGGTAATCACGCCATCGAACGGCGCGATTATTTGCGTATAACTGTCCATCGCGGCAAGCTCGTCGGCTTCCGCCTTGGCCTGTCGGTATTTCGAGCGCGCCAAATCAACATTTTCAAGTGAGACCAGGCGCGGATCGGTGGTCCATACCTTATTCAGCCGTTGAAAGGTAATGCGCTGGATAGCCAGATTGGCTTTGGCGCGTTCGAGCTGCTGCTTAAGCTCGGGCACCTCGATTACCGCCAGCACCTGCCCTTTTTTAACGCGATCGCCCTTGTCCACATAGATAGTGCGTAGATAGCCAGTGACCTTCGCATAGAGGGTCGATTCATAATATCCAATCAGATCGCCTGGCAAGGTGATGGTACGAATAGCCGTACCTAGCTGCGGCCGCACCACAACAACCGCGGGCGGCGGCAATTGTACTTGTTTCGGGCCCGGTTTGCTCGCGCATCCGGCCACCATCAACGCCGCTGCCACGCCAAGCACAATGCGGAAATGCCACTTCATAAACTTTCCTTCCGGTGGGCGTAGATCAATTCATAGACCGCGGGAACCAACACCAGTGTGAGTACGGTGGAAACCAGCAGGCCGCCAATCGTTGCGCGCGCCAGCGGCGCCGAAGCTTCCGAACCCGCTCCGAGTTTGAACGCCAGCGGCATTAAGCCCGCGATGGTGGCGAGCGCCGTCATCAGAATCGGTCTCATCCGGATGCGCGTGGCGTCGACCACGGCGCCGCGCAATTCCTGCCCGGAACGGCGCCGAATATTGGCAAAATCGACCAGTAGAATGGAATTGGACACCACAATTCCCACCATCGCGATGATGCCCATGAACGATTCGATGTTGAGCGTCGTATGCGTCAGCAGCAGCGTCCAGACCACGCCAATCAACCCCATCGGCACGGCGAACATGATGATGAAGGGGTCGAGAAACGAGCGGAACTGCGCCACCATCACCAGGTACAGCAACGCCACCGCCATCAGCAGGCCCACCGCGAAGCTGCTGAAGGACTTCTCCATGGTGGAGACCGAGCCGCGAATCTTGAAGCTCACATCCTTGGGCAGCTTGAGCTTCTGCATCGCCGCCAGCACCGCCTTTTGCGTCCCGCCCTGATTTTGCGTGCTCGGCGTCACCAGCACGTCCACCACGCGCTGGATATTGTAGTGATCAGCTTCGGCGGGGTTGCGCTCCGGTACAATCGTGGCAACGTCGCGCAACAAAACCGAATCCTCGCGCGATCCATGATTCACGCTGCGAACCGGGATGTTCTCCAGGGTTTCCAGCGAATTGATATTCTTTTCCGCGTATTGCGCCGCGAGAAAATAATCGTTACCGGTCTTCGGGTCGATCCAGATTGAAGGCTTGATCATCGCGTTCGAAGTCAGCGCGGTGATGACGTTGTCGATCACGTCCTTCTGAGTAAGGCCGAGCCGCGCCGCCTTGACGCGGTTAACCTTTATGTCCAGGGTCGGATAGCCGGATTGCTGCGGAATGAACGTCCGCGCAACCTCGGGTAACCCGCTAATCACTTCGCGAATCTCGCGCGCCAGGGGAAAAAGCTCTTTGTAACTCAACCCGCTCAACTGCACATCGATCGGCGCCGGTAGTCCATAATTGAGTACCGAATCGATTATGCTGCCGGACGAAAAGAAAGTAGTCAGTTGCGGCACACTGCGCGCCACCGCTTTCTTCAACCGCCGCATGTAGGTGAACGTCGAGACCTTATGGTCCTTGTGCAGCTCCACCATCGTGAAGCCGGAGTCGGCCGCCGCGTTGGGCGAATAAATCGCCTCGAAGCCCGGCGCCAGGCCGATATTCGAGACGATCATCTTGAGTTCGCTTTTCGGAATCACCTTCCGAATCGTGGCTTCTAGCTTGGCCGTCAGCGCGTTGGTGTCCTCGATGCGCATTCCCAGGGGCGCATGAAAGGTGATGATGAACTGGCCCGAATCGGTACGTGGAAAAAGCCGGGTGCCAATCAGTGGAAAGGCGAAAAGGCTCACCACGAAGAGCGCTGTCAAACCAATGATCACCACCAGCTTGTAATCGAGCGCCAATCGCAGCCAGCCATCGAAACGTTTGGCGAAACGCTCGTACCCGCGCATGAAGGCCGCGAGCGGTCCCCTGCCGTGACCTTCTTCCGCCGCCACCGCGCCTTCAACCGTTAGGAAGCGCGCGCAGTAAATCGGCACCACCGTCATTGCCACGACATACGAGGCGATCATCGAGAGCGTAACCGCCACTGCGAGGGCGCTAAAGAGATACTTCGAAACCCCGTAGAGAAACATCACCGGCAGGAACACCACGATAGTTGTGATGGTCGAAGCCAGAACCGGCAGGTTCACTTCGTCCGCACCCTCGCGCGACGCTTGCATCGGCGCCTTGCCCATCGCCAGATGACGGTTGATGTTCTCGAGTACCACGATCGAGTTATCCACCAGCCGTCCGATCGCGAGCGCGAACCCGCCCAGCGTCATGATGTTGATAGTCTGACCGCCGAAATACAGCCCGACGCTGGCCGCCAGGATCGAAAGCGGGATCGAAAGGAAGATCGCGATAGTCGAACGAAAGCTGCCGAGGAAGAGCAAAATCATCAAACAGGCAAGCACAGTGCCCGATGCGGCTTCATGCTCCAACGAGTCGATTGCCTCTCGCACGTAGGTGGCTTGGCTGAAGATCGCGTGTAGCTCCATGCCCTTGGGCAGGCCGACGATGTGCGGCAGCAATTTCTCCACTCCATCGACGACCGACAGGGTGTTGGCCCCGCTTTGTTTGAGCACCGGGATATAAACCGAGCGTTGCCCGTTAACTCGCACAATACATAGTTGGATCTGATGCGAATCCTCGGCGTGCCCGATATCACTCACCAGCACCGGCGCCTCGCCCCCTCCGATCTTCACCGGGACGTTGTTGAGCGCCGCCGCGCTGGGAACCATGCTGTTGCTGTAGATGTAGTAATCGGTGGCGCCGATTTTGGCGTCACCCGCCGGGATGATGAGATTCGAGTTGTTGAGCGCGTGCACCACGTTCATCAAAGTCAATCCGCGCGCCTGCAATGCGTCGCGATTGACATAAACCTGGATCTGCCGGTATTTGCCGCCGAACGGCGGCGGCACCGAGGCGCCGCGCACGGTCGCCAGCCAGTTGCGGATATTGTACTGAGC
>JBOHWM010000372.1:0-4258 GCA_050736555.1 Binataceae bacterium (SeqCode) | reverse complement strand
CAAGCGAGGCGGGATCGAGGTCATAGCCAACGAAACGGGAATTGGGGAAGCTTCGCACCACTGGAATCAGGCATTGTCCCGAGCCGCATCCGACCTCGGCCGCTTCGCCGCCGGCTTGCAATCGTTGATGAATCTCGGGCAGCGCGGGAATCCATTCGTTGGCGACCCATTGCTCATAGCCGGGTTGAAACATGCGGCGGATAGCCTCGGAGATTTCCTCGCCGAAATCGGCGAAGCGCACGCCCCCGCCATGGCGAAAGGCGTCGGTCAAAGCAGGTAGCTGCCGGATACATGCGACGGCGTACTGGAAGCCGCCCGCCATATTGAGTGGGCTATGCTGGTCGAGCAGCACCGTGCGCTGGGCGGCGTTGAGCGAGAACGCATGCGCGTCGGCATCGTAATCGACGTAATGGGCGGCGGCCATGGTTGCCAGCCATTCGCGAAGGTAGCGCTCGTTGAGCCCGCTGCGCGAAGCTAACTGCTCTGATGTGAACGGGCCATCGTCGGCTAGTACCTGAAAAATCCCCAGGCTATCGCCAATATACGCGAGCGCCACGGTTAGCGCGGCACCAAAGTCGATCCCAACTTGGCGCGCAAGCCCGCGTGCATCATCAACGTCATGTGAATTATGGGCCATTGATCCCTCCGGCTAAGGCGCCCAACGCTTCAAGCAGATACGTGGGGCACTCGTTCTGGTTATTGCGGCGGAGCGCCGTGCGGCGCATCGCCGCTCATGCAAGCGATTCCGAGCAACGCGAACGCTCCTTCAACCGCCGGCATGGAATGCCAGCAAGCATCGCAAAAATTAAGCGGTTTGCCCAATGGCTTAAGCATCAACACCGACTCGCCGCGACGTCCGAAGCAGCCGAAGGGCGGCGAGGTCCGCCGCTTTCGCGTCACTTCGGTGCGCCAGAACGCCGATATTAGCCCGAGGCGCCCGGGACTGTCTTCGGCGAGACGCCATGAAGATGCACTTTCAGAATTCTGAAGAAGCTCTGGATACGATTGTAATTAACACCCAGATCACCGATGCCCACACGCGATTTCGAGCGCATCTCGACCAGGCTTGCGGCACCCTCTGGCGCGGCCGCCGCACCCGCGTCCGCGGTAGGACCAGCGGTACTCACGACTGTGGGCTTAGCCCCGGCAATGGCGTCGGCTGGGCGCACCTGGATGACGAAGTCGTCTTTGAAACGAAACAGGTTCGAAGTCGCCACGCCTTCGATTGTGCGGGTCTTAGGATTAGTATAGGTGAGCCGCCAGTGGGGAACTTCGCCGGCGATGATGTCCACCTTCTGAAAGGTTACATTCGATGGTTCATTTATTTTCAAGGGTTCCACCGGCCCGTAACCCTTGATTTGGACGGCCGCGTACTTGGCCGCGTCGTAAATCATATTGCGATGGAGGTTGCCAGGTAATTGTTGTGCGTGCACGAACTCCGGAGCTTTTTGCGTGTCGGTCGTGATGTCGTTGATGGGCGGGTATTTGTGCTTGTTGACGATGATACCAACGGTTGGCACCACGATAATCAGGCACACGATCACAGCGAAAATCGCGCGCGGCAAACCCCGGCGCCGCTTGGGTGACAGGCCCGTTGCCAGCAGCGCGATAATGCTGACGATTAGGCCCAGGATCGCGATGAAAAAGCCGAGCAAATAAAGTTGAAAGCCAAAGAGCGGAGCAAGCGCGCCGAAATGCGCGCCGAGAATTCCTACCGCGACTAGCACGATCGCGATCAGGGCGTCAAAATAGGCCAACCATGCCGGTATCATCGCTCAATTCCCTCCCCGGTCCGAATCGGCTCCGCCCGCGCCACGGTTGCCGAATTAAAAATATCCGGCGAACACGGCGAGGCCGTTCGTGTGTTGTCAGACTATGAGACTGATTCCAGAACTCAAACCTCCGGCTTAAATTGCGAGGCGAAGGAGGCTCATATAGGCTCTTCGCTTAAGATTGTTTCAAGCACCGGGACACCCCGGTTGACGACCCTGAGAAGCATCCCGGCCATGACTGACACCTTAGAGCGAATCAAACTCCTGCAAAAGATGCTGGCGGAGCGCATCGTCGTGATCGATGGCGCCGCCGGGACCTCGATCCAATCGATGCATCTGGAAGCGAGCGATTTCGGCGGCCCACAATTGGACGGATGCAACGAGAACCTGGTGCGCACGCGGCCGGATAAAATCCACGAACTTCATCGCGGGTTTCTCGAAGCCGGCGCCGATATTATCGAAACCAACACCTTCGGCGCGACCGCGATCGTGCTGGCCGAGTATGGGCTTGAAGGGAACGCGCGTGAAATCAACCGGATCGCCGCGAAGATCGCCGGCGAGGAGGCGCGCGCCGCGCAGAGCCCTTCGCGTCCGCGCTTTGTGGCGGGCTCGATGGGACCGACGACCAAGGCGATCTCGGTCACGGGCGGGGTCACCTTCGAACAACTTCGCGACGCTTACCAGGAGCAGGCCGAAGGTCTGATTGAGGGTGGTGCCGATTTGCTGCTGCTCGAAACTGTGCAGGACACCCTCAACTGCAAGGCCGGCCTGCTCGGGATTGAACGTGCCATTGCGAGTACTCAAGTGCCGGTGGGCGTGGCCGTCTCCGGCACTATCGAGACCATGGGAACGTTGCTGGCGGGGCAGGATATTGAGGCGTTTTACACCTCGATTGCGCATCGCGAACTACTCTGGGTCGGGCTCAATTGCGCCACCGGTCCGGACTTCATGACGGATCACTTGCGCACGTTGTCCGAAATCTCGCGTTTCCCGGCCGCCTGTGTGCCCAACGCCGGGCTGCCGGACGAAGAGGGCCATTATAACGAAACGCCGGAGATGCTGGCGCATAAGCTCACGCGGTTTGTCGAAAACGGATGGATCAATTTGGTCGGCGGATGTTGCGGCACCACTCCCAGCCATATTCGCGCGCTGGCGCGAATGGTCGCCGGACGACCCCGCCGCGCCGCCTCTCAACTCAGGCGCACGATCGTGTCTGGTATCGAAGCGACGGTGATCGACGACAGCACCCGTCCGGTGATTGTCGGCGAGCGCACCAACGTGCTGGGCAGCCGCAAGTTCAAGCGTCTCATCAGTGAGGGCCGGATTGAAGAAGCGGCCGAGATTGGCCGGCTGCAGGTGCGCCGCGGCGCGCATATTCTCGACGTTTGCCTGCAGGACCCCGACCGTAACGAGAGCGCCGATGTAACCGCGTTCCTGTCAACGCTGGTCAAAAAAGTCAAAGTCCCGCTGATGATCGACTCGACCGACGCGCGCGTTATCGAGCAGGCGCTCGAGCACACCGCCGGCAAGTCGCTGATCAATTCGATCAATCTCGAAGATGGCGAGGAGCGCTTTGAAAGCGTGGTCCCGCTCGCGCGCCGTTTTGGCGCCGCATTGATCGTTGGCTGTATCGATGAGGACAAGCAACAAGCCCAGGCGATAACGCGCGAGCGCAAGCTGGCGATTGCGCAACGCTCCCATGAACTGCTGACGAAAAAATACGGCGTTGCACCCGAGGACATCATCTTTGACCTGCTGGTCTTTCCGGCCGGCACTGGCGACACCAATTATATCGGCTCCGCCGTCGAGACTATCGAAGGCATCCGACTTGTAAAAGCGGCGTTGCCGCAATGCAAGACCATCCTCGGCGTCTCCAACGTGTCTTTCGGATTGCCCGAAGCCGGCCGTGAAGTACTGAACTCGGTGATGCTCTATCATTGCGTGCAGGCCGGTCTCGACCTTGCCATCGTCAATTCAGAGAAGCTGCGGCTCTATCCGTCGATTCCCGAAGAGGAGCGGCGGCTGGCGGAAGACCTGCTCTGGTGGCGGGGTGACGCTCCGATAGCGGCATTTGCCGCCTATTTCCGCGCGCGCAAGGTCACGCAGTCCGACGAGAAAAAATCGCTGCCGCTTGACGAGCGGCTGGCGCGCTACATTCTTGAAGGCTCGCGCGACGGGCTCCACGCCGACCTTGCCGAAGCGCTCGCCACGCGCCCTCCGCTCGACATTATCAATGGACCATTGATGAAGGGTATGGACGAGGTCGGGCGCCTGTTCAATGCCAACCAGATGATCGTCGCCGAGGTGCTGCAATCGGCCGAAGCGATGAAGGCGGCGGTCGCCTTTCTCGAACCGCACATGGAAAAAAGCGAGAGCCTCAACAAGGGCACCATCCTGCTGGCAACGGTCAAGGGCGACGTCCACGATATCGGCAAGAACCTGGTCGATATTATTCTCAGCAACAATGGCTACCGCTTGGTCAATCT
>JBOHWM010000371.1:0-17854 GCA_050736555.1 Binataceae bacterium (SeqCode) | reverse complement strand
GCGCAAGCTGGTGCTCGCCCATACGCGGCGGCGCTGGGCGGGAATTATGGGGGAGGCAGGTGTCAACGTGCTTGAGTTGAACCTCGCGGTGGATTCCATGAGTGCCGCGCTTTCCGAACGTCAGCGGGCCGCGGCCGGGCACTAGGTATCATCGCTATTCGAGCAGGGCAAATCACGCTATGCAATTCGCATGGTGCTATGCGCCGAGGTGGCCGGATGAGCGTGATGAACCATGATGATCGGCCGGACCCGGAAGCCTTTCTTGATCCGGCCCCTTCTTCCAAAGGCCGTCTCAAAGTTTATCTCGGCGGCGCGGCCGGTGTGGGAAAGACCTACCGTATGCTCGAGGAGGCCCATCGTTTGCGCCAACAGGGGCGCGACGTGGTGCTCGGTATTATCGAAACGCATAAGCGGGCGGAAACCGCCGCGCTGCTGAGCGGACTCGAATCCGTGCCACGGCGGCAGTTCCCTTATCGCGGCGTGGTGCTCGAAGAGATGGATGTCGATGCCATCGTGGCACGCAAGCCGGAAGTTGCGGTGGTCGATGAACTGGCTCACACCAACGCCGCCGGCACGCCGCACAATAGGCGCTATCAGGACGTGGAACAACTGCTTGCCAGCGGCATCGACGTAATCACTGCCTTCAATATCCAACATTTGGAGAGCCTCAATCAGATGGTGCGGCGCATTACCGGCGTCGACATCCGGGAAACTGTCCCGGATAATTTTCTGGCGCGAGCCGATCAGGTGGTCACGGTCGATATACCAATCGAGGAACTTCGCCAGCGCCTGCGTGAAGGCAAAATCTATCCGCCAGAACAGGTCGAGGCGGCGCTCAAGAATTTCTTCAAACCCAGCAACCTCGCGGCTTTGCGCGAATTGGCGCTGCGCGAGACCGCACGCGATCAAAGCCGCCAGCGTGAAGCCCTGCTACAATTGAAACGTGAGGGCGGACGGCAGCCCCCGGTGGGTGAGCGCCTGATGGTTTGCCTGTCATCGAATCCCAACGGCGGCGACGAACTTTTGCGCAAGGCCGCGCGCACCGCCGCCTATCTCAACGCCGACTGGTATGCCGTGCACATCGAAACTCCCGCGGAATCGGTGCAAAAAATCAGCACCGCCAATTTCCGCGCCCTGTTGGACAATATCAATTTGGCGGCGGACCTTGGCGCCGATGTGGTATGGCTGAAAGCGCCGGACGTGATTGTGGCACTGGTCGAGTTCGCGCGCGAAAAGAAGATCAGCCGCATCGTTATTGGCCGCACTGAACCTAGTTTGTGGAATCGCCTGCGAGGCCGCTCACTAATGCGGCGGCTGTTGAACGAAGCGCGCGACTTCGATATCGAGGTCGCGGCGCGGGAAACCACCGAAAAAACATGAGGCGGCCGTCGTTCCGCAAGCGTATTCGCAACGGCGCTCTGGGAATGTTGGTGGTGGCCGTGCTGGTCGGAGCCTTGGCGCTACCTGAAATCCAACGCCTCGGCGATGCAATCCGCCAAACCCTGTACCGCAACTACATAAGCATCGAGGCCGCCCAGCATATGCATGCGACTTTATGGCGGCTCCAACTCGCCATTCATACGGGTGACGGCACTGCCGTCCTACCCGCGTCCCGGCGCGAGTTCATACATTGGATCGATATCGAAGAACACGACATTACCGAGGTTGGCGAAGCCAGCTTGGCCGCGGATATCGACCAGCGTGGACGCGGTTTGTTCGCGCAGGTGGCAACCGGCCGCATACCGTCCCCGGTGCAATTCACGCAACTACACGAGCGGCTCGATCGGCTAATCGCAATCAACCGGGACGCGATGTTCCGCGCCAACAGCCGCGCCAACCGAATGAGCGACCGGTTAACTTACGAGTTCGCCGCCGCGCTGGTACTGTTGCTGCTCTTCGGCGCCATGCTCTCGTGGACGCTCGCGTGGACCATTTCGAAGCCGCTGGACGAACTGGCCGACCGTCTGCGCAGCTTCAGTTTGCGCGGCCCCTCGCTGCGTTTGAGCGAGCAGCCGTTAGCCGAGTTGCAAACGGTCGCCGCCGAGTTCAACAAAATGGCGGAGCGGCTCGAACAATTTGAGCGCCTTAATGTCGATCGCTTGATTTACGAAAAGAGCAAGACCGAAGCGATCATAGAGAGTCTGGAAGACGGCATCGTACTGATCGATCCCAAGGGTGCCGTCATCCATATCAACGAGATCGCGGCGATTATTCTCGGGCTGGCACGGGAAGAGGCCCTCGGCAGCCGGTTCGACGACCTCGACAGCAATTCACCCCATTATCTGAGAGTGCGAGCCGCGCTTCATGGCGTCGGCAGCCGGTCGCCGGAAGCGACGCCGCTCGAAGTGGACCTTTACGTCCGCGGACGTGCGCATACTTATGTCTTGAAACCACTGTCGCTTGGTCAGAGTGGAGGAACCTCGCTCGGCACCATCCTGATTCTGCAGGATGTGACCTTCTTGCGCGACAAGGACCGTGCGCGCACTAATCTCGTGGCCACGCTCTCCCACGAATTGAAAACCCCGTTGACCTCGCTGGGATTATCCGCGGAGCTACTGCGGCGCGGCCAACTCGATGGCGAACAGCGCGAAATGCTCGACGCGATCCTGGAAGACGTGACGCGCATGCGCCAATTGGCGAACAATCTGTTGGATCTGGCCCGCGGGCAAGCCGCGGCGATTACCGTTCAAGCGGTGCCGCTTGATTTACTTGAGCTCGTCCTCTCGGTGGTCAAGACTTTCACGCTCCAGGCCGAGCAAAAACCCGTGAGCTTGAACACGACCTTCGAATCCGAGTTGAGAATGCGCGGTGACCCGCTCAAGCTCTCGTGGGTGGTTTCCAACCTGATCGCGAACGCACTGCGTTACACACCCGCTGGCGGAACTATCGCGATCGCGCTTGTCAGAACCGAAACGATCATTCGGCTGACCGTGAGTGACAGCGGACCGGGCATTGTTCCTCAGCTCCGCGAACATCTGTTTGAACGGTTTTCGCAGTGGCCCGTCAATGGCGCGGAACCAGGTTCGGCCGGATTGGGGCTGGCCATCGCCAAGGAAATCGTTGAAGCACATGCCGGCCGGATTTTCGTCGACAGCGCGCCAGACGAAGGAACATGCTTCACGGTGGAACTGCCATTGGCGCTTGAGGGAATATGGCAAACCTCCTGATCGTCGACGACGAAAAAAATATACGCGCGCGCCTGTTCACGTTTTTTAGAAATCGCGGGCACCAGGTGCGGGACGCGGAAAATGGAGCGCGGGCGCTGGAGCTAGTCTCGAGCGGAGCGCCGGTTGACCTGGTGCTGAGTGATTACCGAATGGCCGAGTTGAACGGACTTGAGTTGCTCCGGCGGATCAAAAGCCAATCGCCGGAAACCGCGGTGATTCTCATGACCGCCTATGCGACCGTCGAGGACGCGGTCGCGGCCATGAAGTCCGGCGCTTTCGATTATCTGCCCAAGCCATTTTCCCTGGAACAAATCGAGCACGTAGTCGATCGCGCGCTTGAATTTCAACAACTGCGAGCCGAGAACCAGGCTCTGCGCGACACTTTGGAGGAGCGCCCGCTGCTAGAATCCGGCAGCCGCATGATGCGCCGGCTGGTTGAAACGGCGAGGCAAGCCGCCGCCAGCGAGGCCACCATCCTGCTAAGCGGAGAGAGCGGCACCGGCAAGAATGTGTTGGCCCATCAGATCCATCGATGGAGCGCCCGCGCGGCGCAGCCGTTTGTCGTGGTGAACTGCGCGACCCTTTCCGAGCAACTGTTGGAAAGCGAGCTGTTCGGCCATATGCGCGGTTCTTTCACCGGCGCTATCAAAGATAAACCCGGGCGCCTCGAGGCGGCCGACGGCGGCACCGTCTTTCTCGATGAAATTGGCGACGTGAGCGTGGCGCTGCAAACCAAGTTTCTGCGCTTTGTTCAGGAGCTGAGCTTCGAACGGATTGGTGCCAGCGCGACTATCCGGGTAAATACCCGAATTATTGCCGCTTCGAATCGCGACTTGGCGGTCGAGGTGGCGGAACATCGCTTTCGTGATGATCTCTTCTATCGGCTCAACGTGATTGATCTGCGTGTGCCGCCGCTGCGCGAGCGCTCCGAAGACATACTGCCGCTGGCCGAACGCATGCTCCGAGCGGCGGCCATTCGCAATCACCGGCCCGATCTGCGCTTGTCGGCGGACGCGGCGGCGACGCTGACTCAATATCTATGGCCGGGCAACGTGCGGGAATTGCGCAACGCCGTGGAACGCGCGGCCGTGCTCGCCACCAGTGACGTGCTTACGCCGGAGCATCTCCCCGACAACCTGTTTCGACCACCGCTTGACAAGCTGGTTTCGGCCGCGTCCGCGAGCAGCCTTGAAGACCTCGAGCGCGAGCACATCGTCAGAGTGCTGACTGAGTCCCCTACTCTCGAAGACGCCGCTCAGACCCTCGGCATCAACGCTTCGACTTTGTGGCGCAAGCGCAAACGCTACAAGCTCGATTAGACATTAACGGCGGAAAAGCCGTCCACGCCAGTATCCGAGGAAATTGGCGCATTCCAACTCATGACGGAGCGCGCCCTCGGCATCACCGCGGACCGCCGCCATGATCATCCGAAGAGAATGGCGCGCCAGCTTGTCGAAATGATTATGGCTGCCGGCACCGGCGTTCGCGCTGCCCACCCCGAATGCGAACGCTTTGCGCCGAAAATAAGCGCGAGTCATCCGTTCCTTGCCAATTCGATGATGGACGCGGGCACGCGCCGCGAACCCGATAAGCCCGCCGCGCGCCATAATGCGTTCGAATAGTTCAGTGTCTTCGCCCGACATCGGATTGCAGCCGACCACGCCCAGATCCTCGCGAAAGCGTCCGTAACGCGCGAAAGTGGCGCGCCTGAAACCAGCATTGACGCTGAAGTAGTTGTGAATGGTTTCGAGGTTCGCGCGAGACTGACCGGCCAGCCCGCCCTCGTCATGCACCGCGAGGCGAATATAAAGGCTTGGCCCCAGCCATTTCGGCGGCGGAACTTCCCAAAGCGGCAGCACCATCCCGCAGGCCACGTCGAGCCGCCACCGTTCAATTTCATCGACCAACGCTTCGGCCCAATCCGGTTCGGCGACGGCGTCATCGTCGATAAACAAAATGTAGTCGCCGGTACTCTCTTCGAGCACGCGATTGCGTGCGAAACTAGAGCCCAGACGCATCTCTTTCACATATCTAATCGGGAAAGGCGCCACTCGCGCCGCCTGCTCAATGATCGCACCGGTACGATCACTCGAATTGTTATCAACGACCACGCATTCCAGTTGCCATCCGAGCGGCACTTGTTGGTCTGCGACACTCGCCAGCGTCGCCGCCAGCGTGTGCGCGCGGTTATGCGTCGGTATCGCGATCGTCAGCCGGATACTCACGCGGGCGGTCACCGCTGGGACGGCTTCTGTGACGCGTTCGACGCGCGCGCGTTGCCGAGCGAAACTGCCGATTGCGGCTTGCCCCTCACGCCGTCAGATGATGCGTTTGCCCGCGCCGGTGCGCTTTTCAAAGGCGCGCTCGATTGCGTAAATGCGATTGAGCCCACGGTCACATAGGGCTCGGCGTCCTGCTGCACCTGTACGGGTGCCGTGAGAATGAAGCCGAAATGCCGCGTCTGGTTGGATACCATCGGCAGCACCGGTTCAGCGAAGCTGGTGAAAACGATCGGGGTAGCAACCACCGGATGAGATTCACTAAAGGCCATCCGCGGATGGTTGTGCTGCCGCACGTACCATTTGACCACCACCTGAACTTCGTCAATCGCTTTTGTGCCGGTATTAGTCACTTGACCGAAAATCGCGGGCCGATGATCCTCCGACATTTCCATCGCCACGTGGCTCAGCTTCAGTTTCGGCGCGTACGTCGTCGCTTGCGGCAGTTGCGCCTCCACATTCTCTATTAGCTTCATCTCGCGGCCGTAGCGCGCCTGCAGGCCTAACGCACCAGTGGCGTCGTCCTTGTCCAGCATCGCCAGGGTGCGCCGGTAGGTCGCGATTGCCTGCTGATATTGGTGCTGGTGGTATTGCTCGAGCGCCTCGCGACGAAGATCGGCGGCACGATCACGCGCCGCGAAATTGGCGTACACATGCCAGTGATGATGCTGTTTGACGAGTACAATCTGATCGACATAGGTAAACTTTGGGTAATCGCCGGTTTCCAGCGAGCGCACGGCCTGATCGGCGCCCGCGCCGTCCGCACCCGCTTGCGCATCGAGCGTGCGTTCCCATAAAGGCAGGTCCGCCGTGGTTATGGTAAGCGGCACCCACGCGCGATTGGCCGTGCGATGCTGTTGGCCCAGTTCATAGCGCGTATCGTGCAAGACCGCGCGGAACTGTTCAGGTCTGACGGCGGGTGCAAGCGGTATTTCGGTCAGAAATTCCTTGAGCGTGCGATCATGGCGGTCCTCTTCTGACAACAGCGCGTAACATTTGCCGTAGTTGAATTGTTGCAGCGCGGTCATATAATGCGTGGCGACGCCGCGAGGCGTATGCGCACATCCACTGACCACAATCGCGAGCACGCCCAGGATAAGCAAGCGACCCGGGAAGGGCGTCCGCCGGGCGCGGCCTGTATGGCCGATCGGGCTCACGGGTTTCCGCGGCTTCGGAAGGATGGCATCTGCTTGAGTTCGACCACATTCCCCTCGGGATCATGCGTATAGACCGACAGGCCCATGCCCCGTGCGCCATAACGTTGAGCCGGCTCGCCGATGACGTCCGCACCACGGTCGCGTAAATAATTCGCCACCTCGTTCATATCCGCCGCTTCTATCCCAAGGCAGAAATGATCGACGTTGCCCGCGTCGGGTGCGCGTGGCGCACTGGCCGGCACCAGGTCGAGCATGCTCGCTCCCGCGCGAAGCTGGACCAGCCCCATGTGCGCGAGCCTGCGCTCCTCGTGCAAGCCCAGCACGCACGTGTAGAATTCGAGCATTCGGGCCTGATTGGCGCATCGCAATACCACATGATCGAGCTCCGCAACCTTAAGCGGAAGTTCCATCGTTGTTCTCCTTTCATGGCCGCTGGTTGGCGCTATCCGCGCGCAGCCAAATTTCGAAAGGTGCGAAATCATATTGCCGTGATTGGCGGCTTGCTGGTATGTTCGCGCCTTAATTGTCTACCGTTCGACGGGCAAGCCGGCTTCGTTCCAATCGAGCATCCCGCCCTTAAGGTTATACACACGTTCGAAGCCAAGCCCCGCCAGGATTGCGGCGGCGGTGGTGCTGCGCATCCCGACCCGGCAGACTACGATCACCTCATTCCCTTTGTAGCGCTCGATTTCGTCGGCGTGCACGGTCAATTCCCGCAGCGCAATCCGTTTGGCGCCGCCGATATGGCCTAACTCGCCCTGGAACTCCTCCGCTTCACGTACGTCCAAGACGAACGGCGGATTGGTCCTTTGAAGGCGCGCCATCACCTCTTGCGGCTCCAATTGCCGCACCTGGTTGAGCTGAGAAAGCGTTGGAAAATTGATTATCGAGGCGTCGATGTCACTCTGATTGGGCTGCAGTGCCTCCTGAATTCCGTTGGGCAGCGCCAGGCCAAGATGGTTCATCAGGTCGACGTACTCGACACGCGAACGTCCGTGCAGGCGCGGATTGGAATGCTTTTCATCGCCAATCGTGGAATACGCATGACCGCGATAATCATGCGACGGGAACACCAGCGTGTCCTCCGGCAGCGTGAACAGCTTGCGTGTGATGGAATCGTAGCTCGTGCCAGCGTCGCCGCCCGCGAAGTCGCATCTGCCGGTGCCATGAATCAACAACAAGTCGCCGGTCATCACCCGGCCCTCGCAATACAGACTCACTGAATCGGTACTATGGCCGGGAGTATAGAGAACCCGAAGTTCGATCTCACCGACGCGCAGTAATTGCCCGTCTTCGACATGGATACCGACGTGCGGCGCCGGCGCCCGACGATGCATAACGATCGGCGCGCCCGTCAGTTCGTGCAGGTCGAGCGCACCACTGCGATGGTCGGCGTGGGTGTGGGTATCGATCACCGTTTCGAGCCGCGCGCCGAAATACGCCAGCATCGCAATGTAACGATCGATCCGCTCACGCAGCGGGTCGACCAGTGCGGCGGCGTGCTGTTGCTCCGACATCACCAGGTATGTCTTACAGCTCGTGTGGTTCAATTCGCGAAAAAGCATCGATCTTCACCCCCCGAAGCGATTCAGCGATTTTCAGCGGCCGTAAATGCCGCCATTTACATATCCACCGTTTAACGTGCCCCGGCTGGAATATAGCGCCAATAACCCTCGCCTTAAACACACTACGCATGCCCTACGTCCCGAATGCCGCCGGAACAGGACTCGTTGGATAGCTTGACCCTGAGCGCGCCGGACTCAATCATGACGAGACCCGCATGCACCCTCGCATCACCCTGACCTCCCTGACACAACTCTCGAATTCGCATACCGGAGTCACTTCCATACCGATGATCCTGCCTCTGGCGATTTTCGCCGCAACCTATTTCGTCATCGCGACCGGCAAATTGCCATATTTGAAGCTGGACCGCACCGGCGCCGCCCTGGCGGGCGCGGTCGCAATGGTAGCGGCGGGAGTGTTGAGCCGGCGTGAAGCGCTCGCCGCAATCGATTTCCGCACTCTGGCGTTGCTGCTCGGGATGATGATCGTGGTGGCGAATCTGCGCCTTTCGGGAGCCTTCGCGAAGGCGGCACGCGGCTTGTTGCTGCGCGCGCACTCGGGTTTCGGCTTACTTGCAATGACGATTGCGGCAGCCGGCATCCTGGCCGCGTTTTTCATCAATGACGTGGTCTGTCTTGCGCTGGCACCGCTGTTGCTCGACGTTTCGCGCACGCTCGAGGTAAGCCCACTGCCATACCTGATCGCCCTGGCAACCGCCGCGAATATCGGCAGCACCGCCACTATCACCGGCAATCCGCAGAACATGATCGTGGCTGGCTTTGCGCATCTGAGCTACGGCGCGTTCGCCACCCGGCTGGCGCCGCTGGCGGCCGCCGGGTTGGTCGTCAATTATGCCATCGTTGCGGCTTTGTATCGCAAGCAATTACGCGGAGTGCGGCTTGAGCGGGCGAACGCCGCGGCATTGCGGATCCGCGTGCCACGCGTCTATCTGATCCGTTCGACGCTCATAGCAATCGGCGTGCTGGGTGGCTTCATTGCCGGGCTGCCGACGGATCTGGTCGCGATCGCGGCCGGCGCGGTCTCGCTTTTCACTCGCCGAATCAAGCCCGCGCGAGTTTATAAGCTGGTCGATTGGACGCTGCTACTGATGTTTGCAGGGCTCTTTATCGTGGTCGCGGGGGCGGAACACACCGGCGTTCAGGACCGTATAGTCGCAGCCATTGGCTCTCAACGTTTGCTCAATATCGCGGTGCTGACCGCGGTCACAGCGATTCTTTCAAATATCGTAAGTAACGTGCCGGCGGTGATGCTGTTCCAGCCACTTTATCGTTCCTACAACTGGAACCGCAGGACCGCGCTGGTGATCGCAAGTGCCAGCACGCTGGCGGGCAACCTCACCATACTGGGCTCGATTGCCAATCTGATTGTGGTCGAAGCGGCGCGGCGCGAGCAGATAACGATCAGCTTCGGAGAATATATGCGCACCGGCGTACCCCTGACCGTGATCACGCTGGCCATCGAAATCGCGATGCTGCACGGGGGAATTTAAAAAGATCCGTCAGCGATAACACGCGCGGGGAACTGGTTGCTTGTCACTTCGGAGCGTCGTACCGCGTCCTCAACCATCCGCTCGATTCCGAAGCGCGCCTCCGCCTCCAGCACTTGCTCAATCCGCGCATGGGTTTCCGGATGAGCGGGAACAAACAGCGAACAGCAATCCTGATCGGGAAGAATCGAGGTTTCAAACGTACCGAGACGGCGCGCCTGCTCGATGATTTCGTTCTTATCCATGCCGACCAGCGGCCGGAAGACAGGCAATTCGGACGCCTGCTCGATCACTGTCATGTTCTCCAAAGTCTGCGAGGCGACCTGTCCCAGGCTTTCTCCCGTGACCAGCGCTTGCGCACCGCTTTGCCGCGCGAGTGCCACCGCAATTCGCAACATGAAGCGGCGGTAGAGCACCACCCTGAGCGGCCGTTGCGTACGCGCGACGATTTCGCGCTGAATCTCGGCAAACGGCACCAGCGTAAGCGTTGAGCGGGCCTGATAACGGTTTAGCGCGGCGGCAAGTTCACAGGCCTTTTCGCGGCTGGCGGATGAAACCAGCGGATAACTGTGGAAATGAACGAAATCGGTGCGCATGCCCCGCCGCATCATGCGATAGGCCGCCACCGGCGAATCGATGCCGCCCGATAGCAGCACCGTGCCATGCCCGGTGATCCCCACGGGAAGTCCCCCCGCCCCGGCACGCTTGCCGTCAGAGACATAGGCCGAATCGGGCAGAATTTCGATCGAAATGGTCAAATCGGGATGCGCAAGGTTGACCGCAAGCCCGGTTGTCTCATGTACCGCGGCGCCGACTATCCGGTCGATCTCCATCGAGTTGAGCGGATAGCGTTTTTCCGCACGCCTGGTCTCGATCCGAAAACTCCGCGCCTGGGCATTGCGCCGAGCAATCATCAGCGCTTCGCGCTTGAGATTCTCGATTTCCAGACCGACTGGCCGGCTGATAGAAAAGTTCTGAAACCCAAAGAGCAGCGCGGCGCGTTCAACGACGATCGCGTCGCTGATTTCGTCGGGCATTCCGACAATCAGACGCGGCCCCTCACCACGCATCGCGCCCAAGCGGCAATCGGCAAAAAGTGCGCGCAAATTGCGCTTCAACTGATCGACGAAGCGCCAGCGATTGCGGCCCTTGAGAATGATCTCGTGATATCTGCCGATTAAGTAGCGCATCACAAATCGTGTTGGCGGCGCCACGCGGGCTTGATCGGCGCACGGTCGTACCAGCTTGCCAGTCGCGGGCTTGCGCGTGAAGCCCCGCCACACGATTATGAGTTGGGATGTTTGCGAACGGCTCCACGAAATGCGGAATTGACCAGTGAAGCCGCGTTCTTCAGATACGAAAGCATCAAGATGAGCGACGACGTCTTCAACTTCGACCTGTTTCGCGACAGCTTACGCGCCGAACTCGCGCCCGCCGAGACGATTGGCGCGCCGAAAGGTAGCACGGAAAGAAGATCGGCCGCTGTGCTCGTGCCATTATTCCATCGCGACCATAAGCCGCATGTGCTCTACACGCGCCGATCCGACCGGCTCGTCAGTCATCGCGGACAGGTAGCCTTTCCCGGCGGCCGTTTTGACCATCGATATGATCGCGATCTGCTGGCGGCGGCCTTGCGCGAGGCGCAAGAGGAAGTCGGCATTGAACCTGATACCGTGGAAGTTCTCGGCAGTTTCCCCGGCCTGCGTACCCGCAGCACGGATATCATGGTAACGCCCTTTGTCGGGGTCATTCCGGACCTCTGCACATGGACGCCGGATCCACGCGAAGTCGCCGACATTTTTGATGTTCCACTCACCGCGCTGCGTGACCCGCATTATCGCGGTGTTTACCGTTGGCAAACGTCGGGAGAATTCCGGGCCGGGCTCGCGGATGAATCCCGAAACGGTAGAAATTCGCTTGGCCTGCTCAGCGAACATCCGGCGATTCTGTATGGTGACCAGGTCATCTGGGGCCTGACCTATACGCTCACTTTGACTTTCCTGGCGATCCTCGACCGGATTGGTCTTGAGTGAAATCCGATTCGGGTAGCTAAATTCGCTGGAGATCACGGAACTGAGCGTGATAACTCAAAGTATGATTGCGCGATCAGATCATCGTCGTGAATCTCACATGCCGCAAGGATTTCGCGCACTTCGCGCTGATTTACCGCAATGTCGGCGTTGGCCTCCAGTACCGCCTCAAGCTCGCCGAATTCGCCTAGATTCTCGACCTTGTCAAAGTGAAGCCGAATATTCCCGCGCATCATCAGAACGCGATGTTTGCGCACTTCGGCGATCACGCCGAGCGAATCGGCCAGCATCTTACGCAAGCCGTCTCCATCCGCGACCATCACGATATGATAGTTGCTCAGGTCAAGGCCGTCGCGACGCTCGCGGCGGTAGTGAATCAGGGTGGTGTGCGCGCCTGCTTGCTCGCGCAACTTAAGCTTGCCGCTCCTCACCGCAAAGAATGTATCGCGTTGCGTGAAGGCGTCGATTTTATTAAAGCCAATAGCGGCTGCCCGTTCGTATGTCAGCGTTGTGTTCCGTAGTCTGAATTTCGCCTCGATATTGCGCACGGATCGCCACCTGCCATCAGCCCGGGCCGGCCTTTCTTATGGTCCATGCGTAAAGCTCGTGGCAAGCTTGATACTTGGAATTATGTAAGAAACGAACCTGCGACAACTGAAACGTATACTGATAATGACTACCAGCAAAGACCATTACGGAGCGGGTCAACTGCGCGCGATGGGTTTTGATCCGTCCGCCTCGCCCGAGGAGCGTCTGAAGATGCTCAAGGAATTGCGCGGACGACCGGGTGCGGATGACGCCGCCGTCGCGCATGAACTCGGCGCAATCGGGTCAGCCGAAGCAGCCGCAATCCTTGGTGAAATGGCGGCTACGGCCACCGGTGCCACGCGGCGTGAAGTTCGCCGCGCGCTCTTCAAGTTGCGTCAGCGCGGCATTGTCACCGAATCAGACACCGCGCCCACCCGGCGACGCCCTGTTGAAATGGGCGAGTCGGGGCTCAGCGCCTTGCTCTCGCCGACCGACAGTCAGGGCACCCGCGTGGTATGGCTGATGAAATCGCGTCCCGGTGGAATCAAGCGGCTGTCATGCCTGGTGTCGGAAACCGAGGGCATGCTCGCCGCCAGCCTCTCCACCGTTTCGCGCAAGGAGTTGCGGGCGGAACGCGCGGAATTGGAATTGCGCGTGGGAGTCCGGTTTATCGAAGCCGATTGGCATCTTGCCGACTTCATCGCAACCGACGCTTATCGTCATACTCCGCCTGCGCGACGCGTCGAGGTCGGCAGCTTCCTCACCACGCGCGCCGAAATGACCGCCGCCGCTCCAGCAACCGGCCTGGAGCATCCCATTTACAGCGAGTTGGGCACGCAAGCGAACGCCGAACCGTCACCTGACCTGATGAAGGAACCGGAAATCGCCGGTTGGCACTTACCTCCGGAAGCGGTCAAATCCTATGCCGATGAAGTCCAAAGCCTGCGCCAGAGCATGATAGTCCTGAACCGAATGCAGCAGGAGGATCGGGTCAACAGTGTGGTTGAGCGAGCGATTGCCGAATTACTCGTCGATGATAACGCCTATCGCCTGCGCCGTCATCTTGAAGACACCGCCTATTATCTTGCGCATAGCGGGCGTAAGCGGCAAGCGGGCTGGACCGCGGCGGCCGCTATGCGGATTCGTGAGGGCGCGGACTTGCGCTACATCCCATTTTTTCAACACTTGATGCGCGCGCAATTGGGCGCCGCGCTGGCCGAAGAAGAAGAAAAGAAACGGGAAGAGCCTCGCCTGGTGATGACCCCGGCCGAAGCTATCCGCGCACAGCAACAGGCGCGCGCGCGGCAACGCCGCTGATTCCAGGGAAATGCAATGATCAACCAAAAGCCGCTGGGCGGTATTCGTGTGCTCGATTTAAGCCGCGTGCTGGCGGGACCGTTTTGCGCTATGAACCTCGCCGATCTCGGCGCGGACGTTATCAAGGTCGAAGTGCCGGGGCGCGGTGATGATTCACGCGGTTACGCGCCACGGCTGCCGAACACAGACGATTCCGGCTATTACTACAGCGTCAATCGTGGCAAACGCAGTATCACGCTGGATTTGCGCAAACCCGAAGGCGCGGCTGTCCTGCTTGAATTAGCCCAGCGCTCCGATGTCATCGTCGAAAATTTCTCGCCTGGCACGATGGAGCGGTTCGAGCTGGGCTATGAACGGTTGCGCACGGCCAACCAAAAAATAATCCTCTGTTCGATTTCCGGTTTCGGCCAAAGTGGTCCGATGGCTTCGGCTCCAGCTTACGATATTGTCGCGCAGGCACTCGGCGGCACCATGAGCATCACCGGGCAACCGGGCGGCGAGCCGACTCGATGCGGAGTTTCGGTGGGAGATCTGACCGCCGCGCTCTACGGCGTGGTCGCAATTCTGGCCGCGCTACGCACGCGCGATCAGACTGGCGCGGGACAGCATCTGGATATCGCGATGCTCGATTGCCAGGTGGCGTGGCTCGAGGATGCACTGGCGCGCTATTCGGTCACCGGCAAGGTGCCGGGACCGCTTGGCTCACGCCATCCGTCAATTACGCCTTTCCAACAATTTCGCGCCGCCGACGGCTACTTCGTCGCGGGATGCGGCAACGAAGCTATTTGGCAACGCTTCTGCGACGCACTGGGACTGAGCGAACTCAAGCGCGACGCGCGCTTTTTGACCAACGCCGAGCGCACCAGCAATCACGCGCAATTGGAACCCCTCCTGGCACGTCATCTGACGGCACGACCGCGCGGCGAATGGCTCGAAAAATTGGAACATGCCAACGTGCCCTGCGCACCGATCGCCAACGTTGAAGAAGTGGCTCATGACCCTCATCTGATCGCGCGCCAGATGATCCTGCGCGCGAGCCATCCGGAATTCGCCGGCCTTATCGTACCTGGCTCGCCGATCAAGACCGCGGGTGTTCCCGCAACTCCGGAAACCCGCGCGCCACGACTGGGCGAACACACCGAAAGCGTGCTGCGCGAGTTGCTGGGCTACGATTCATCGCATATCGCCACGCTGCGCCATCACGAAGTAATCTGATCCGGTCCTCGGGATTAGTTGGCGTGGCAGTCACGTAACCATTCGTGGTAAATCCCGCGATGGAGGTGTTCATGCGATGACGCTCGAAATGCTGGCAAGCGGCTACGGGCTGCTCGAAGGACCACGAGTCGACGATCAAAACCGGCTTTATTTCAGCGACGTTCCCAACGGCGGCGTCTATCGCCGCGGCCCCGACGGCAAAGTCGAAACGCTAATCCCCAAGCGCAAAGGAGTTGGCGGAATCGCGCTCAATGAAAGTGGCGGCCTCGTTATCAGCGGCCGCAGTCTCTGTTACTGGAACGAAACGACCGGACAGAGCCATGACCTCTTCACGGAATGGGAAGGGAAACCGCTCAAAGGCCTCAACGACTTGACCACCGATGACAGCGGCGGCATCTACGTCGGCTCGCTGGAATTCGACGCACTGAGCGATCAGAAGCCGATTCCCGGAAACCTGTTTCACGTCGATACCAATGGCAAAGTGACCAAATTGTGGGAAGGAATCGAGGTCACCAACGGCATGGGCCTCAGCCCGGACCGTAAACATCTGTTTCATGCCGACTCGACCACGAAGGCGGTATGGGTCTACGACGTCAAGCCCGATCACAGTGTTACCGACCGGCGCGTTTTCGCGAAACTGCCCGAGGGATGGCCGGATGGGATGGCGGTCGATGCCGAAGGCGGCATCTTCGTGGCGGTGGTCAATTGTGGTGAGGTGATGCGCTTCAAGCCCAACGGCACGCTGGATTGGCGCCTTAACGTGCCGTGCAAAATGCTGACGAGTCTCACTTTTGGCGGGTCCGACCTATGCGATTTGTATATCGTCACAGCGGACAACACGGATGATAAAAGCCGCAAGGGCACGATCTTCAAAACTCGCTCCGAAATTCCGGGGCTCGCGGTGCCTAAGGCGCGCTTCCATTGACGATTCCCTCTCGCCGGCTGTTTGCTAGCGTCGCGCCAGAGCGCTCATCCGGCCTTTCGCCTGGTTGGCGCTCCTGCTAAGGGGATCATAAGGGAGTGCGGCCCCGCCAAGAGGCCCTCAGGTGCGATTTCCCGACGCGACTTGAAGGAATGCGCGCTCAAAGCACTCCAGGAGGCAAACATGATCGAAATAGGCGTATTCCAGAACGGCGCGAGCGATTTGCCGACCGTTGTTACGTCCGACGGTGTGGTGGTCAACGACGGCAACCTGAGCGAAGTGCATGAGAGCAGCCAACGCACGGTGGTCAACCAGATTCGCCAGGGTATCCTCGCCGATCGTCTCGGCTTCAACTACTTCTTCATGACCGAGCATCATTTTCAGCCCGAAGGCGCGGAATTCAGCCCCAATCCGCTGCTCGCCCAAACCGCGGTCGCCGCGCATACCCGCCGCATCCGGCTCGGCCAGGCGGCTAACATCCTACCGTGGTGGCATCCCGTGCGTATCGCCGAGCAGGCCGCGATGCTCGACGTGATCAGTGGCGGACGTCTCGAGTTTGGAATCGGCCGCGGCTATCAGCCACGTGAAGCCGAAGTATTCGGCTGGCCTTTCTCGACGATTCAGGACCAGGAACGCAATCGCGCTTTTTATCAGGAAGCTTACGACATCATTATCAAATCGTGGACTGAGCCGTCGTTTTCCTATCATGGCCAGTTCTACACGATCCCGCCGGTCTTCACGCGATGGAATCACAAGCAGACCATCGCCTACTTCAAAAGCGGCAAGGCCGGCCGCAAGCTCGACGAAGTGCTCAAGATTGGCGGCCCCGACCCGTACGGCGGCCCCAATCCGGTGACGCAGAGCGCCACATTGCTGCGCGAACTGCAGGTGTTTCCACAACCATTGCAGCGTCCGCATCCGCAAATCTGGGAGCCGCTCACGACCGAGCGTTCGATCCGATGGGCGGCGCAGCGTGGAGTCAACGGCTACTTCATCGTGGAGCCCAATTCGCGCCTGCGCAAAAATATCGAACTTTACTATGAGGAATCCGAGAAGAACGGCTGGCCCGATCGCCTCAATCGAGGCCGCTTCAAATTCGGCTGGGATGCGCAGCGGCGGCGCGGCATCGTCACCGCCCGTTATATCCATCTGCTGATGCCGGGACAGAACCATGAACGTCAACTCAAGCGCTTTCACAATGCGCTTGAATTGCAATGGGACTATTACGGGCCGTTCGGTTTTGCCGCGGTACTGGCGGAAGCTGACGAACCGATGTTAGATCTCAACCGCAAGGTCAACGCCGATACGCTCTTGCAAAAACAGATAGCGCTGTTCGGCTCACCAGCGGACGTTGCCGCCGCAATCATGAAAGTCAAGGAATCCTGCGGCTACGAGGACTTCATGTTCCATACCTGGTTCGAAACGGGCGGTTTCGAGGGACGCGAGATCGAGGACCAGATGCAGTACTTCGCCGAGGAGGTGAAGCCGATGCTCGCGCGCGCATGCGGCGGGCAGGTTGAAAATCCTGAGCTTGGCCCACAGTTGGTACCGAATAGCAAATAATCCGATCTTGATGCCGGGGCGTGTTCGCGCATCGTGATGCGCCCCGGCGCTTTTCCCCTTACATCCTCATCCAGGGCGGCAGGTGCCGCGCGGCCTCGATTAGCGGAGCCGCTTACGACGGCATCGCCTCGCGCGGCCGGACGTCGCGAGGTCCACGCGTACCCATCAAATAGATGCCGCCGACCAGCGGAACCGAAAAGATCACAGCGAAGATCAAGCCGCCGATGACCGCAATTGCCAGCGGCTGCTGCTCTTTGGCGCCCGCGCCTATCGCAAGCGCTAGCGGCAGAAATCCTGCCGCTGTTGCCAGGGCCGTCATCAGGATTGGTTTGATGCGGATACTCGCGGCTCGCAAGAGCGCCTGGCGCGGCACCAGCCCTCCCACAACGTCGCGCTCAGCATGATCGAGCAGCAGGATGCCATTTTTCGCCGTGATACCCACCACCATGATAATTCCCATAAGGGATGAGACGTTGAGTGTCATACCGGTGAGCAGCAATCCGATAAAGGCGCCCGCCAGGCATGCCAGCGCGCCGAGCAGAATCGCGATGGCTGGCGCCAGCCGCGCGAATTCCCAAACCAACACCAGAAACCTCAGGATGACGC
>JBOHWM010000370.1:0-5053 GCA_050736555.1 Binataceae bacterium (SeqCode) | reverse complement strand
CTTCAAGTAATGGCCGGTCTCTGGCCGGCGCGCTGTATGCGGTGATGTCGAAAACGGCGCCGGCATTACCGGCCGCGCCGCATCACCATCTCAGGATACGTAATGACGCACCATGCGCCATGAGTCCTTGAGATTTTTCCCAAAATCCAACGCCACTGTGCCTTCGAAACCCGAATGAAGCTTGCAGTCGCGGCAGCGTATATCCTGTTTAGTGCGATAATATTCCCAGTCTGTAGCAGCGTGCAGCTGATCGAAGGTCTTATAGTGGCCGTTAGTGATTAAATAGCAGGGTCCTTTCCATCCTTGCGGATTGCGCGTCACCGTCGTCCACGGGCTGCACAGCAGGTCCCGCTCCCCCACCAAGTAATCCAGGTAGATTGGCGTGTTGATAATACGATAATCTTCGGCGAGTTTACGTACGCGCTTGAACTTGTACGGCATCTCATCTTTGCTGAGATAGATGTCGTTGGTCAAAACCTGGTAGTGGTAACCAGGCGTCAGCAACATTCCGTCAACACCGAGTCCAGCCAGAAATTTGATCAATTCTTCGACTTCCTCCGCCGTTGTTTCCTTGAACACGGTGGAATTGGTCTGTACGCGATAACCTTTTTCCTTGAGCATCTTGACCATGCGCACGCAAGTGTCAAAGACGCCTTTGCGAGCGACCACGCGGTCGTGGGTTTCGCGCATGCCGTCGATGTGTACGTTGAAGCTTAGATAAGGGTCGGGGGCGACCTGCTTAACAAAGCGTTCGAGTAGGATCGCGTTGGTGCATATTTGCACGTGCCGCTTCTGCTCAACCAAGCCCTTGGTCAGCGGCACAATATGCTTATACATGAGCGGTTCGCCGCCGCAGATTGATACAATCGGCGCGCCCGCTTCGTTTGCCGACGCCAGAGCCTCCTCCAACGGAATCTGATCACGGATGGTATCTTTATATTCGACAATTCGACCGCATCCGATACATGCAAGATTGCACGCATGCAACGGCTCCAGCATCAGGACCAGCGGAAAATATTTCTCACCCTCCCGGCGCTTCCTGCGCATATAACGCCCCAAGTCCATCATTAGTCGTAACGGCACCCGCATGTTTTACTTCCCTTAGAGGTGTTGAGGTATCGTGGCGCCCGTGCGGACGAACGACTCGTCAAATAGCCAGCGACGCAGCATCGCCATCGCGGCGCCAATGTCGAGTTCCTGATGGTCCAGGAAGAGAAAGCCGATCAACAGACCGTTTAGCATCGCTAGGAGAAAGCTAACCATCATAGCGGGAGAAAACTCGCGCGGACTCCGGCCCTTCTCCTGCGTTTTGGCCACCAAGTCAACCAGCAACGTGCGGTAACCGTCGTATAGCTTCAACACTTGGCCGGCCAAGCTGTTCGTCTGTCGTCCATCATGCAGCAATTGCGCCACGAAAAAACGAATCGAACTGGCATTGTCGCGCACAAATTGCAAATACGACTCCATCAGCCTCAGGATTTGCTGTTGCTCGTCGAGTACGCCCGCCTCTTCCGCGAAATCGATGAAATAAGGTTCCAACAGACGGTTCAGAACCGCTAAAAAAAGTTCTTCCTTAGTCTTGAAATGCCAAAAAATCAGCGCTTTGCTGACCCGCGCCATTCGCGCGACTTCTGACATTGAGGTCTCGTGAAAGCCCCGGTTGGCGAATAATCCGGTCGCGGCTTTGAGGATTTCGTCGCGTGAATCCTGGGCGCGTGATTCGATCGATGCCCTCGGTTCCTCCGCGTTCATTAACTTCTCCCGCCGACGCTGGTTTTGCGCTCCTCACCGCTCCGCCCCACCGCGCGCGACGTCCGCGCCCGCTCACGCCGCGTCGTCATCGATGTTAGATTTTTAACGATGCCCTAACCTCGCGGTCAATCCGAGTCTATCCGCCCCTGCCGTGCGTTTCAATAGCGCCAAAAGCCCGCCAGAATAAACGTGAAAGGATTACAGGCGAAATCGCATCGACGATCATCGTTATCAAAGCGCAACTGGCAGTCCATTGACGGCGGCGGAGCGGCGGGCTCCTTCCATCAGCGCTACCGCAGTGCGGACTTCATCGGCATTGCCCGCAGCCGCCGACCCGGTGCGGCCCTCCTCTATCGCACGCATGAATTCAGCCGCCACGCCGGCAAACCATGACGGATGGTACGAGTTGTCCGCCTCCTCGCCCTCCATGAATGCCTCAACCTCGCCGGAACGCCGCGTGAATTGCAAATGATCACCTTCGATTTCGATAAGGCCGGCGTCACCGTGGATAACCGCTGAAGTCCGCCGTATCGGCGCGCGCCACGAAAGATGGCTATAACCGATTTGATGATCAAACTCGACGCGGATATCCGCGATTTCATCGGTACCCGCCGCGCCGCATATCAATTTCGCGGAGACCGCCGTGGGCGCGGCGTTCATCAGCCAGCGCATCAGGTAAAAGACGTGCCATCCGTGGTCGATCAGGATCCCGCCGCCGCTTGACGCGCCTTGGCGCCACTGCTGGCCACCCGCCGCACTGCCATGGCCGGCCGGCATGTCGCGCAGCCGTATCAGCGAGAGGTAAGCGGGTTGGCCGATCTCGCCGGCTTCAATAAGTTCATGCGCGCGCCGATAAACCGGAGCGTATTTCCAGTTGTGCACGCACATCAACACGCGGGAATTGTTTTTCGCTAACGCTGACAATTCGGCGTAATCGCCGCCATCGAGGCATAAGGGCTTTTCCACGATTACGTGAGCACCACTGGCCAGCGCACTCCGGATGGCCGGCGTATGAAAGGCGGGCGGACTGGCGACATCGAGAAAATCTGGCGCCTCGCCGTCCAGCATCAATTCGAGATCGTCATAGACACGGATATTCTTGAGCAGACGCAGCGCATGATGGCGCCGGTCGGAAACCGGATCGTGAATCGCGACGAGATTGACCTCCGGCCGCGTACGCCATCCAGCTAGATGCGCCTGTGCGGCGACTTCGCCGAAGCCCGTAAGCGCGCCCCTCAGCGGCATCCCCTCACCTCGCCGCCCGCCCAGCCCGCGGCTCGCAACGTTAGTTGAACCATGTGCGCGCGAAGCTCTCGATTTCGGCTTCGTACCGCTCGGGCGACAGCGAAGCGTTCATCAGCACCAGCCGATGGACGCCCGCTTGCGAGTATTCTTCCACCGCGTGTTTGGCGTCAGCACCCACGGGTCCGTAAACCGTGATTTCGAGTTGATTGAAATCACGTCCCGCCTCGTCACACATTCGGCGCAGTTTGGCCAATTCGACGGTGGCTTGTAAGGGACTTAGCGCGATCGGCGCCCAGCCGTCGCCAATCGTGACCGTATTGCGCAACGCGCGATCGCCACCCGCACCGACGTGAATCGGCGGATGGGGCCGTTGAAGGGGCTTAGGATTGGAGCACAGCGCGGGGAAGTTGACAAACTCGCCGTGAAATTCCGCCCCGTCATGAGTCCACAGTTCTTTTATCGCGCGGATACATTCAAGCGTGATATCCCAGCGGCGGCGGAAATCGACACCCATCGCGCGGCTTTCCTCGCGCAGCCATCCTGCGCCAATGCCGAAAATGAAGCGGCCGCCTGAGACCAGGTCAAGCGTCGCGACCTCCTTTGCCAGCAGCTTGGGGTCGCGCTCGGGCACCAGGCAGATGCCGGTGCCGAGCTTCATGCGAGTCGTCACCGCCGCGGCCACGGCCAGGCCAACAAACGGATCCATCATGTGCGCATAAACGTCAGGTATTTTGCCGTTACCGCGCGGCAATCGTGTGATGATTTCAGACGGCATCACCGGATGTTCGGCCATGAAGAAGGACTCGAAGCCGGCCGCTTCGCATAGACGCGCGACTTCGGCGACGCCCGCCGTATGCGCCGCAACCCATGCCAGGATGCCGAATTTCACCGTGATTTCTCCGCCCTCGCCTTATTTGCTTGCGCCATCAGTGAAGGGTCGCAGCAAGGAACGGAGCTCGTCGCCGCTATACCCGAGTTGCTCGAGAATTTCGCGCGTATGGGCGCCGACTTCCGGTGCGGGAGACGGCGCACGCTTTGCCACGCCCGAAACAAACAGCGGGCTGTTGATCGTCTCGAGGTGACCGACTCCCGGATATTCCAGCGGTACAACCGCGTTGGCCGCGCGTAGTTGCGGATCGCGCACGACGTCGTCGAGCACCGGCAGCGGCGCGAACTTGATATCGTTGCGGCGGAACAACTCGCGCCATTCGATAAGATCGCGGCTTTCGAATTGTGAGGCCAGGATCGCGTGCAAAGCCGCCGCGTTTTCCTTACGGCCGTCGTTGGTGGCGAATAATTCGCCGCGCGCCAGTTCTTCCTGGCCGAGCAGAGCGCATAAGCGCGGGAATTCATTATCGGGATCGATCAGGACGAGGAGAAATAATTTACCGTCGCGAGTGGTATAAACCGCGGTCAGAGGGTTCGGCGGATGCGCCCCTTCGCCGCGCTTGGGAAACTCCGCTTTCAGCAATTTGGCCTGGATATCGCACGCGTTGGCCCACGCACCGCTTGCCAACAATGACGTGCTGACGCGCGAACCGCGTCCGGTACGCTCGCGCCGGTAAAGCCCCAGCATAATGGCGCCGAACAGAGACATTGAGGTCGGGTGGTCGCCGATGCCGGGACGCGGCGCGCCGGGCGAACCGTCCATCCCGGTGACACCCATCATCAGGCCCGAGCGCGCCCAGTAGGCGAGCGCGTCGAAAGCGGGATCATCGGCGTCCTCTCCAGCGTCGCCATAGCCGGTCAGATGCGCGTAAACCAGCCGATCGTTGATAGGCGACAAATCGTCCCAGGTCAAGCGAAACTTTTCGAGCAGGGTACGCTGATAATTGGTGACGAACACGTCGGCGGTTCGCACCAGTCGAAGCAAGGCTTCGCGCCCTTCGGGTTGGGCGAGGTCCAGCGCGACACTCTTTTTATTGCGGCTGGTGAGTACCCAGCACCAATCCAGTTCGGCTCTGGCGACGCCGGGAAGCTTGGAATAAAGCCGCGAAAGATCGCCGCCGCCTGGCCGTTCAATCTTGATTACCTCGGCGCCGAAATCGGACATCAC
>JBOHWM010000369.1:0-8212 GCA_050736555.1 Binataceae bacterium (SeqCode) | reverse complement strand
GGCCTGCAGTTCACACGCGGCGACAGGAAGCGAGGGCAAAAGCGGCAACGGTTGACAGGAATGATCGTAGCGGGCTTGACCAACCATTAGTTTAGAACTAACAGATACAGAAAAATATAGCGCCCTGATCTAATCTTCGCGATACGCGTTTTTTTTCAAGATATGTTGGGTTGATGCGCGTCTATTGTTGCTCTAATGGCTATAGGCAATTGTGGGCCTCAATGAAGCAAGAGAGTAACCAAAACCGTTCGCTATTCGAATCCGGCGACCGGGTACGGCTCCGCAGCCAGCCCGAGAAGGTCGGTGTCGTCCTCGCTAACCCACGGCAGATTGCTGGCGAATTCTGGTACACGGTGGACCTCGGCCCAGGCGACAGAGGTGACCACCCGGAGAGCGATCTCGAGTCGTACAACAGCAAATCCGAGAGCGTAGCCGACATGCTTGTCGGTGGGCAGTACGCCGGACGAGAGGAATTCTCCCGTCTCGTTACCGATCTGAAGCTCAAGGTCGCGCTGCGGTCACAGATATATGCACTTGATGCGTCGCGGACTAGCTTTTATGCGTACCAATTCAAGCCTCTACTCAAGTTTCTGGATTCGCGCAACGGACGCCTGCTGATCGCGGACGAAGTCGGTCTGGGAAAAACTATCGAGGCGGGCCTAATTATTACGGAATTGCAGCAGCGGCGCACGATGCGACGCATTCTCATCGTGGTCCCGGCGAACCTACGCATCAAGTGGCAGCGCGAACTCAGACGCCGGTTCGATCTTGATTTTGAGATTCTTACAAAGCCCGCGATCATCGATTTTCTGCACCGCTTCGACGAGCAAGGTGAAGAAACGGAATTGCGCGGGATCGTTTCGCTAGAGACCATTCGAGGCCAAAGCGTTCGGGAGAGGTTCGAGCAAGTTGGTCCAGACCTGGACCTGGTGGTCTTCGACGAGGCTGGCCGGTTGCGCCACCCATCTACGCATTCACATCACGCCGCCGAAGAGTTGATTGAGCTCGCTTCCGGCGGTGGCGCCTTGCTGTTAACAGCGACGCCGGTGCAGACCGGCGACGAAGATTTGCTCAACCTGCTCAAGCTGGTTGCTCCTGACGAGTTTCAATCAGTCGAGCTTTTCAGGCAAAGGCTGCGTGCTAACGAGCCCGTACTGAAAGCCTCGCAAGCGGTGCGCATAGGCCGCGTAAGCGAAGCCGCGAACATATTGCGGAGGACGGAACAAGGGCCGCTGGCTGCGCGATTTCGGGAAAATCCATTATACCACGACGTGCTCGAACGTCTGATTCGAGCTGAACATCCCGATCGACGTGCACTCATCGAATTTCAGCGAGACCTCAATGGGCTCAATGTCCTCGCCCACGTGCTGAGCCGCACCCGAAAAGCCGATGTTCAAGAAACCAAGCCACAACGCCGCGCCCGCGTCTGTGTGGTAGACCCCAGTCCCGAGGAACGAACCTTCTACCGTGAGATCACCGAGGACACGCGTGATCGGATGATCCGTGCCGGTACATCTGTAGGCGGAGCTTTTGGCACCATCCAGCCGCAGCGTCAGGCTGCAAGCTGCATGGTCGCCGCGATTGACTATTGGCGAATCCGCGAAGGCGGTGAACTGGACTCTGATCCAGCCGAACTTTCGGATTTTAATGACGAAGATTTTGAAAATGGCGACGACCGGTCGAACGCATTGCCGCGTGAACTCGATGAATATGCATGGCGACGCGATCAGCTGTTTCGTGATGACAGTAAATGGAACGGCCTTTGCAAAATCGTGCGCGAGGTTGAGGCTGAAGAGGCGGGCGCGAAGATTGTCGTCTTCGCTTATTTCAAACGTACGCTGCGGTATCTCGAAATCCGATTATCGCGCGAAGGGATCGGGTGCGTGCGGGTTGACGGCGATGTGCCGACCTCACCTGAGGACCCAGATAATGATGAACGCCAGCGGCGTATTGACCGCTTCAAAACGGATGCGCGAATACGGGTGCTGCTTTCGAGCGAAGTTGGTGATGAAGGAATTGACCTTCAGTTCGCTCATTATCTGGTTAATTACGATCTGCCGTGGAATCCGATGCGAATCGAGCAGCGCATCGGCCGTCTTGATCGCATTGGGCAACAGTCAAAGGTCGTTACGGTAATCAATCTGGTCATGGCGGATACGATAGAGGAACGTATCCTCAATCGCCTTTACGAGCGCATACGGATTTTCGAAGAGAGCATCGGCGATCTCGAGATGATCCTCGGCGAGCAAATACGAGACCTCGAAAGAGAGTTGCTCTCCAACAAACTGACAGCCGAGGAAGAGGCGCGGCGGATTGAGCAAGTGGCAAATGCCATCGAGCATCGACGTCAGGACTTCCAGCGTTTCGAAGTCGAATCCAGGCGTTTGGTCGGCAACGATGATTTTTTTATCCAGGAAATCGAGCAAGCACGCAGGCGGCGGCGCTACGTTTCCGGTGCGGAGTTACTCATTTACGTTCGGGATTTCCTCGCCACTAACTATCGATCCTGCTTACTGAAGGAAGTCGAAGCTAATGTGTTCTCGGTGCGGGTGAGCGATGAATTGCGCCAATTCGTCCGCGATGCGCGCATCCCAGCGAAGGATTACGGTCTGAAGCTTTTTCTCAAAAGAAGCGCCGAGGCTCCGAACGAGGAGTTGATATTCACCACGAGTCCGGAAATCGCGCAGGCCCGCAATGGAATCGAGTTCCTCACTTTTCACCATCCGCTGGTTCGCGCAATCAAGCACCATTTCGACGAGCATGAAGCTGACTTGCATCCGGTTTCATATGTGCGGGTGAAGTGTGATGCCGCGCCCGCCGGTGCCTATGTCTGGTTTCTGTACCTAACCGTAATCACCGGCGCTCGCCCTTTGCGCGATATGGAAGTGGTCTGTTTTTCATTGGCAGACGACGAGCCGGTGTCGGCGGATGCCAGCGAGTTGCTGTTTGCAGCAATGCTGGCCAGCGCCGAACAGGTCCCTTCGGGACGGCGCAAAGCTCGGGTTCCGGAAGAATTCTGCGCCTCGGCCGAAGAGACATTGGTGACCCGCCTGAACGCGCGCCTCGAAGAGCAACGTCGGTCGAACGACGCCTTGGTCCAAAACCGGCTGGCTAGTTTGCGCGAGGGTTTTGCCCGGAACCGGACACGAATCACCCAACTTATCGACTTCGCCCGGCTCAACCGCCAGCGCGAAACATACATCAAGGGACTCGAGACCCGGCTTCGAAACCTCAAATCTCAGCAGACCGAGCGCGAACGTCAAATTGAAGCTACCCGGCAACTTGGCCGCACATTCAATCTTAGAGGGGCGGGAATCGTCGAGGTTCGAGATGGAGAGCCTGAAAGACCAACTTGAACGAGTAAGTCGACAGCTCAAGTATCGCGCCAACAAGAAACCTGAGAGCCTCATAACTGCCCCGCGTCCGCGGGTTCCCGCCTGCAACGATGCGAAAGGGATAATGCGACCGCGCCCGGATCCGGTGAGGCCGCCAACGCCACCGGAACGCGCGAATAACCCATCTTTACCTTTGGCCGACGGTTCCAATCCCATACTGCGGCCAAAAGCGTGCTCCAGAGCGGCTCTGCCTGAACCACCGAGCGAGCGTGATCGCCGCACCCCCGCTCTCAATATCGGTATCGACTTCGGCACTAGCACCACAAAAATATGTGTCCGTGAGACAAGCGGCAGCGACACTTGGATCATCAGTCTCCCAGAAGCGGAAGATGGCCTTTGCCCTTCGCTAGTCGCTATCGATGCGGGACACCTTTATTTCGGCGGCGAGGCCCGGCGTCGTGAGGGACGCCTAGGTGCGCGCATCTTCAGTCACCTTAAATCCTGCTTGGGCTGTGAAACGAGTGGTGCTCAGCCGAAACTTGGCGACTGCCCCGCCATCGAGAGAAACGGTCTTTGCGAGGGGCGGTTCTCGGAGAATATAGCACCCTCCGAACTCGCCACATGTTTCCTCGCGTGGGCCATGCGTGAGGCTCGTAAGCATTTACCACCAGCGTTGGGCGAGGAGTCCGAATGGCGCTTTACTTACAATCTGGGAGTACCGCTCAAAAGCGTTGACGAGCGATTCGGCTTATCTTCCATTTACGAAGAGCTAGCGTTTCGTGCGTTGCGTCTGTCTGCCGAAATGGAACAAGGGATCAAACTCGAAAAAGTGCGCGGATGGATCGCAGCCTTAAAAAGCACGTCAACCCCAGATTCGAAAACAAACCCGGTGCAACTTCGTACTGAAGCAGGTGCGGCATTAGTCGGGTGGCTGCTGTCGCCAAATTCAAGACCCGGCATGTATGCCATTCTTGACATCGGCGCATGGACCACCGACATTTCGGTATTCAGGTGCATTAAGGCTGCGGACCGTGAGGGCGGCAAAGTCAGCTCCGATTTCTACTCGACCGAAGTGGCGCGAAATGCGATGAATGAGATCGATGAGCTTACTCGTACCGGCCTCCGCAGACTTTGGAGTCTCAACGATCAGCCCGGTCAGACCAGGCCTGAGCCGACGTTAGACTTCCTGCGCTCCTGTCGCGAAAAGGCGGTTCTCGCAACCGTAAGGTTGGAGGTGTTAAGAAACACACGGTACAGTCCTCTCCCGGCATTCCACTACGCATGCGCATATACAAGCGAACGCATCCTTGACGTCCTCCGAAGCGCACTGAAGACGGCGCAAAAAGAAAAGGAGCCATTGCAGAAGGACTGGGGCAAATGCCATTTGTTCGTTTGCGGCGGTGGCGCGGCGGAATCTTCTCTCTGGAAATGCCTCCCTAGCATGATTCCGATTCTGGGGTCCGTTGATCCTATCCCACCCCTTCCGCTAAAAGGTCTCAATAATGTGTTAATGGCGGAGTTGACCCACAGATTCACTGTGGCAGCCGGGTTAGCCGTTCCGATCGCGCTTTGGCCCTCGATGCCCAAACCGAGCCAGGTTCCTCAAGCTTCAGCGGCGACCTTGAAGAAACATCTGTCTACTTCGGAGGAGTTGGGCTACGAACAGTGATGGGTAAAGCGTTCCGGCCTAAGCCGCCGGGCGCATAATTTACTGCTCGCCGGCTGCTGGTCGCACGCGCTAACGAATCGGAAATAACGCTCGCGGCGCTCGCGTAAGGTCCCTCACCCGCGCCTGATTCTTAGCGCAGCTTGCGGACTCGCTTGCTAGCTTCGCCTTCGGCTCCGCTGGCGCGACCTCTCCCGACCGGGAGAGGAATTACCGAGATCTCCCACGCGAATACACCCGAGGGGCGCGCCTCGAAACGGTCGTGCGCCGAGCGATCCGGGAGGAGGTTCGCGCGATGACGCAAGCTCTAGTTAGGACGGCGTGAGGTCACCTCACACTTGAGGGCGCGCGTGAATGGGCGGGGGTTACCAGCCGGCGAGGCGGCTGAGCAGGAAGGCGAGCGTCAGAATCAACCCCAGCTCGAATTGAAGCTGTCCTGACAGATTCATCGCGCGATTATGGCTTTCCGCGTCGGCGCCCCCCGACACCAGGCGTAATTCGCGCATCGCGTGTGGCACCGTAATCAGGACAGCGAGCGCCGGCCATGGAAACAGGCCGACCACCACCGCCGCGATCACCGTCAGATAGGCGCATAAATCCGACAGGAACAATTCCGCGATCGCGGCGCGCCGCCCGATCAACACCGCCATCGTGCGCTTGCCGTGATGACCGTCGTTACCGATATCGCGCAGGTTGTTGGCCTGCAGCACACCCGAGCATAGAAGGCCCATCGGCAGCGAGGCGACCACCGCGATCGCGCCGAAATTCAACGCCTGCACATAATAGGCGCCGAGTACGTAGCCTGGGCCCATCAGCGCGAAGACCATCAGATCGCCCAGTCCGCGATAGGCGAGCTTGAGCGGCGCACCAGTATAGAAATAGGCGCCGAGCACGCCAATCACGCCCAGGATCAGGATGGGCCATCCGCATACGTAGGCCAGCGCGAGTCCGAGAATCGAGCCGATCGTGAGCGCGACGATGCCGCCCCACCATACGTGTATCGGCTGCAAATAACCGCGTTGAATCACGAGGCCGGGACCAAAATTCTCCGGCGCTTGCCAATCGGTGGAGTCGGTGCCGTTGACGAAGTCGTAGTAGTCATTGACCATGTTGGCACCGGCCTGCAGCGCCATCGCGGCGATCGCCGCCGCGATATAGCGCAACAGCTCAAAATGGCCGCTGTAGACGGCGGCGAAAGTGCCGACCGTTACCGACATGAAGGGCATCGCCAGCGTCCAGGCGCGGCTCGCCTGCATCCAGACCGCCAGCAATCCCGGTTCACTGCGAGGTGAGAGGCTGTCCGCTTGTTCCATGGCGTCAATATGTATAACGCAGGTGGCGGACGGCAGTCGATTCGCCCGGCGTCCGTTATTTTTTTCTAAGCGCAGTTCTCGGACTCGCCTACTCGCAGCGCCTTCGGCTTCGCTAATATTGTAATCCGTGTGACGCTCGGCGGATAATCGCGCGACGTTGGCGACCTAAGCGAACGTGAACTTATGGGCGTGATCAGGGAGCAAGCCGAGCAATTCTGGGACGGCCGCATGCCGGTCGCCAGCAATCATCCATTAGTGCCGACGGGCGATTCCGAGGAAGTCGCACCCGGCGTGATGTTCTACCGCTGGTTCGCCAATTTTATCGCGATCAAAAGCGAAGAGGGGCTGGTGCTGGTCGATACCGGCGCGCATTTCAACCAAGTTCAGACGCTCGCGCTGCTTCGCCATTTCAGCCCCGATCGCGTCAACACCGTAATTTATACGCATGCGCATGTCGATCACGCTTGCGGGACGCCGGCGCTGGTCGAGGAGGCTCATCATAACCGTGTCGCGCGGCCACGCGTCGTGGGCCATCGCGCGACCGCCGCGCGCTTCGACCGTTACAAGCGCACGGCCGGCTACAACGCGATCATCAATGCGCGCCAGTTTGGCACCGCGCCGCAATGGCCGAGCGAGTTCGTTTACCCCGATACCTATTTCGACGATCGTTTCACGGTCACCGCTGGCAATTTCAAATTCGAATGCCATCACGGGCGCGGCGAAACCGACGATGCATGCTGGGTGTATATTCCACAGCGCAAAGTGCTATGCACCGGCGACTTTATCATCTGGGCCGCGCCCAACGCCGGTAATCCGCAAAAGGCGCAGCGTTACGCGCGCGAATGGGCCGACGCCTTGCGCAGCATGGTAAAGGCCGGCGCGGAGGTGCTCTTGCCTGGTCATGGCGTGCCGGTGTTCGGCGCGATGCGCGTGCGGCAGATCCTCAATGATACCGCCGACTATCTGCAGAATTTAAATGAACAGACGCTTGCGCTGATGAACGCCGGGGCGGCGCTCGACGAAATCGTCAAGACCGTGAAGCCGCCGGCCAATCTCGCTGAAAAGCCATACCTGCGCGCGGTTTACGACGATCCGGAATTCATCGTGCGCAATATCTGGCGGCTCGAAGGCGGATGGTACGACGGTACGCCGTCGCATTTGCAACCCGCGTCGCAAGTCGCGCAGGCGCGCGAGATTGCGGATCTGGCCGGCGGAGTCGGCAAGCTCGTCGCGCGCGCGATGACCAGGTTTGAAGCGGGTGAGATGCGGCTGGCCTGCCATCTGATCGATTGGGCGGCGCTTGCGGCGCCGGATGATAAGGCGGTCAGCGTCGCGCGCATGAAGATTTATGCCGCATGTGCGCTGGCGGCGAGTTCGACCATGGCGCACGGTATTTTCCGCGCGGCCGCGCTTGAAGCGGCGCAACAGGCGGGCGTGGAAGCACCCCCCGACCCCCGCCGATTCTAGAGAGTACCTTTCTCGAAAATCTAAAAAGAGAGAGATTTCATTGGATGATGCCGCGGTCTTTGAGTTCCGCGATGCGGTCGTCCGTATAGCCCAAGTAGGTCGCCAGGATTTCCTCGCTATGCTCGCCGAGAAGCGGCGCGGCGCGTTCGATTTTCCCCGGTGTCGCCGAGAATTTCGCCAGGATACCGCTTTGCGTTACCTGTCCCCATTCCGAATGTGGCAGTTCGATCAACAGCTCATTGGCGACGACCTGCGGTTCTTTGAACAAAGCGCCGAAACCATTGACTGGCGCGGCGGGAATCCCGGCCGCACGCAGTTTTTGCAAAGCGTCGGCACGCGCGCCACCGTTGAAATACTCGCTTAGTGTGGCGGCCAATTTACCCTCGGCTAGCTCGCGCGCCGCCTCCTCGAAGCTCATCGCGGAGAGATGG
>JBOHWM010000368.1:0-3001 GCA_050736555.1 Binataceae bacterium (SeqCode) | reverse complement strand
GTACAAGGGTTACGGGGTAACGGGCGCGAATACCGTGTACGCAGTTTCGACCGAGAAGATTTACGATTTGGAGAATACGGTCGACCGTTTGCATTCGGACGCGATGCCGAAACCGACGCCGACCGCGTCGCCGTCATCCAAGGCGGGCAACGCCACGAGTTCACCGGCGGCCTCATGACGCGCCGGCGAGGTGCGCTTACCCATTTCAAGTTTGGCTGTTCACATCGACCAGCGTCAGCTCTCGGCGATCACATGCGCGATCGCGGTTTGCGCGGTATGGCTGAGGCTTAGATGAAAGGTGTTGATAGCGCGGTGACGGGCGAAGTCGGCCGTCTTGCCATGCAGGGTTATGCGGGGTGCGCGGCCGCGCTCCCGTGTTACTTCGATCTCGCGCCACCCGACGTTTCGGTTCCAGCCTGTTCCCATCGCTTTCATGACCGCCTCTTTGGCGGCGAAGCGCGCGGCGTAGCTCTGGTAACGGGGACGGCCGCGGGATTCGCAGTAAAGAATCTCCGCTTCGGTGAAAATTCGCGCACGGAAGCGTGCTCCCGTATGCGGCCGGTTGAGCGCACGTTCGACGCGCTCCACTTCTATCACGTCGATCCCGGTGCCGATTATCGCCGCCATTTCATCAAGAAAGTATTTATCGCGCCGACACGCAAGATGGCGCAAAATCGCGTGAGGATTCATCCGGATGCGATTCGGCCATCCATGCGCTGGCTTGCGGCCCCGCATACGCGATTCTATTGTTCATTCAAATTCGGAGGCTTCCATGGCAAAGCTCAAAACCACCGTGAATAAGGCGCGTTGTATCGCCAGCGAAGACTGCGTTGAAACGGCTCCGGGCGTTTTCCAACTTGGCGATGACGGCAAATCCGAAGTGTACAATCAGACCGGCGCGCCCGACAACGTGATCGTCGCCGCCGCCCGCGCGTGTCCCGCCAAAGCGATAACCGTTCTGGACGAGGAGAGCGGCATCCAGCTTTTCCCTCCACCGAAGAAATAACCATGCGGGTATAACGAGCGAAGCTTCTCCAGGAGTGTATTCGACGTGGCCATCCGGCGCGGACGTCTGCGGGATGAATTATTCGTGGAACAGACGCGAGACTTCACCCAAGTTCGCAGTTTTCTCAACAATCACGGCATGAACGAAGAGATCGTAGAACCGGGATGTTGGCTGATGGCGTGGTGGAGTGGCGAGCCGATAGGCGTTGTCACGATTGAAACCGTGATCGACGCGGCCGTGATGCGCGCGTTAATGGTAACCGAATCAAGGCGCGGGCGCGGTGTGGGGACCGCGTTGGTAGCGGCAGCACGCGATGCGGCGCATGCGCGCGGTGCCCGCCGCCTCTATGCGTTGGTGACACAGGCGGAAGCGGACTATCTGCGACGCTTCAGCTTTGCCGATGTCACTCGTGCCGATTTGACCGTGACGCTGACTGATACGGCCATCGCCGAGCGCATGCGCGCATCGCCTGAGAAGTTCGCCGCGCACACAGCGCTTTGCCTCAATCTCGCACATTACCGTGAAATTATCCGCTGAAGTAGCGCGACGTGGTGGGGTGTCAGCCGCCATGCATCATCAGCATGAGGCTTAGCGTCAACTGCCATGACGAAACGATGAAGCCGGCGACGCCGATGAATCCGCTTAACCAAAATGTCGCGGGATATCGCCGCGACCGCACAACGCGTTCCAGCGGCAGATCGCTGTAGCGTGCCGCACGCTGGCGCATCCGCGCGTGGAATACGAGTGAACTCACAATCGCGTAGCCGAAGCACACGCATCCGAGTACAGACATCAGCAAACGCCGCTCCGGTTCAGACACTACCGCGCTCCGCTTAAGCTATTCCGCCGCGTCCCGTACAAGCGTTGATAGGAGCGCTCGTCCCTGAACTGGATGGCGCTCGTTGATGACGGCTGCTCGGCGCTGTAGCCGAGATCGAGAATCATGCATTTGATCGATCCACCACCTTTGGCGAGAAATTCGCTGACGTTGATCAGGACCGGTTCAACGCCATGGTCCCGCACCTGGCGGAGCAGTTCATCACTGACTCCTTCCGGCATGAACATGTAGAGCTTGTTGTCAAAATCGGTCTGAAAGGAATTCGCCGCATAGAGCGCGGCGTCATGCGCGGACAGCGGCAGTAGATTATTTCCGAACTCATGCCGCAGTATGTCGCGTGACGATGCGGTCAGGCCGTCGAGATAGGCGAGCAGGAATTCCCGCTCAGAGCCAAAGGAACACAGCACCGTATCGCCATGATAATGAGCCTCCAGGCACAGTTCTAGTTCCAGAATTGGACGCTCCGCGACGACGTCTTGCAGTTCCTTCACGGAGCCGCGATCGGAGCGAAAGCCATAAATTCGTTTCCAAGGGGGCAAACCGAGGCGTGGAATGAAGCGCTGCCGCTCCAGCCGGCCATAAGTGAACAGCATGAAACGACCGGCGGGAAAGAAATCAGCCTCGCCTTCAAAGCGCGAGGCCATCTCATGCGTTTCGAAGCCCATCGCGTGAATAAACGGACGATAGATGTCGCGCTCGGCCGCGCGGGTGGGCAGCAAGTTAGCAAGGTAAAAACTTTTGTGCCGCGCGCGGTCTGATCCGACGTTCAGTGGGAACAAAAAACCCGCATTGGCGGGATACACCAAGCCGGTCAGCTCGGGATGAGGTTCGATCACGCAGATCCCGACGCCATGCGCAATCAGCGCGCGGGCTAGTTGATGCCACTGCTCACGCGCCAGCTTCGCGTCGACAGCCTTGCGCAAGCCCAAGGAGTTGCGCGTATGCGGATTGGCGCCACCGCGCACCGAGAAATAGGCCGGATCGCCCATTAGGATGGTTCGAGGCATGGCACTATCATGGGCGCCTTGCGTGCTCCGTCAAACCGGAGCACGGGCGCGTTTGTTCATGGACGAATCGATGCCTACGAGGCAAAACCCGCCGCCGCGACGGTGAGCCATTAGCCCCCATCGCGACGGCTGGATCTGCGAAACTTGGTC
>JBOHWM010000367.1:0-4556 GCA_050736555.1 Binataceae bacterium (SeqCode) | reverse complement strand
CACAGAACATGAGTGACACTAAAACGTTGTTTTAGCCGTATCAAGGAGATCATGTGAAATGCTTGTCAACAATCACTCTCATATTAGCATTGGCCTCAACTGCATACGCTCAACCAGGAATGGTCGCACGTCCCAAGAACATTAATTTCGGTAGGGTCAAACTCCAGAGCAATCCAGCACCAATAGTTAAGAATTTCGTCTTATTCAATCGCAACAAAAGTCAGACAATTAGCGCAACAGTTACTGGAGCTTTTGGGGCATTTCAATCCCAGGCGATCACAATAACCCTACCGCCTAAGCAATCGGTTATAGTGCAGGCCGCGTTTAATCCACCAGTTCAGGCCAGATACACTGAGATTATTAGTGTCACCCCTAATTTTGGACGTGCGTTTAACGTGGTGCTTAGGGGTAATGCGCGTGGAGTAAGGCCAGTGACGGCACCAGCACCGAGTCCTAGTCCTACCGTGGCCCCCACTAGCACACCTACGGCGAATCCTACGCCTACACCAGTGAATCCTACGCCGAGTCCGTTACCGAGCGCATCCTCGACGCCAACGCCGCCTATGAACACGCCTACGCCTACAGTCGCACCCACTGCCACGCCGACAGCGGCTCCTACAGCGAGCCCTACTCCGACGCCAAGCCCTACGCCGAGTCCTACACCGACACCAGTAGTTCAAACCAATGCAGCAGTAATGCTCACTCTCACGGATGACCCTAGCAATTCTGGCAGCGGCTCAGGTAATTTATCGTTCACTGTGTCCGATCCGGCATCCGCAGACACGCAAGTTGTGTCGATGGGCGTTAGTGAATATTCCTGTGCGATAATTCCCATAAATGCACCGATAGGAACTAGCATCGCCATCAGCGTAACTACCTGTGCTTCTGGTGGTGTGCCAACAACCTACTATCCACCGGGATGTGCGCTAGCACCAAATTCGGCACAAGCGGCGCATACTCAAGAACAAACCGTCATACTTGGCTCTGGTGGTAGCACTGAATTGAACTTCGCCGCACTATCAGTAGGTCTTGCTGTGACGGCGGAAAGCACACTGGATGATCCTAACGAGAATGTCGTAAACCAACAAGGCTATGGCGTTCTAATGAATGGAACTGGCAACCTTATGATAGACCCAAATACCGGAGTATCAGGACCATACATTTATCAAGTAGCCGGTTGTGACGGACAGGATTGTCCAACGAAAAGTTATTATTATCTGCCATATGAAGGCCCGGCTAACCCCGCTCCGAGGCCACGAGGCGATTGCACGGTAACTGCGCCGATCAATTGAAAGGAATTAACCTACACGGTTCGCAACAAGAATTTCATAGGAGCTTACCATGACACCGGAACAACGGAAAATCCAACAAAAACGGCTCAAGCGAGTACGAGCGGTCTGACGCCGGCAACAATCCTTGACTAATCTGTTGTGAGGAGGTCATCCCATGGCGGCCACTGTGCAGAGGACTTCAGAATATGAGATTGACGTTGAAGACGCCGAGTATTTGCGCCACGGCGATACGCCACTGCTGGCGCGCCTGTTCAAGCCACGTGGCGCCGGGCCTTTCCCCGCCATAGTCGAGCTTCACGGTGGCGCTTGGTGTCTTGGCGACCGGTTGCAGGACACCAGGATTAACGAGCAGCTAGCTCGTAGCGGGATCGTGGTGGCAGCGCTCGATTTTCGCGTGCCGCCGGCGGCCTCTTATCCCGGCTCGGTGATGGATATTAACTTCGGCATCCGCTGGTTCAAAACACAGGCGGCCAAACTTGGCAGCCATCCCAACACGGTGTGTACTTTCGGCATCTCCAGCGGCGGACATCTGGCGATGCTGCTCGGCATGCGGCCACGCGATTCGCGCTACACCGCGATACCACTACCCGGCGATGGACCTGTGGATGCGACAGTGCGCGGCGTGATCATGGGCGCCCCGGTAATCAATCCGCTGGGGCGCTATCGCTACGCGAAAGGGCTCAAAGAGAGCGGCAAATCATATCCAGAGTTCGTGGATCTGGTGCTGCCGCTTCATGACAAATACTGGCAAACGGAAGATGCGATGGCGGAAGGCAATCCGGTACTTGCACTGGAGCGTGGTGAGCGCGCGGAGTTGCCGCCGGTACTTTATATTCAGGACACCCGCGACATTGTCCACCCACGGTCCCAGCTTGAGCGTTTCGTCGAATTATATCGCAAGGCCGGAGGCGAGGTGGATTTGGAACTGTCCGAGGGGGCTGGAGACGCGTTCGCGCCACGCAATCCGCCTCAAGCTTTGAGGCATCTCGCGAAACCGGACCCCGCATCACCCGCGGCGGTTCGCGTTATTGAAAGAATGGTCGCCTTCGTCCGCGAGCACACCCGCTAACCACGGCCATCGCGATGGTGCTGACCGCGATAGGGACTCGGCTGATCAAATCACACCGGCGGCGTGCAAGCGTGAGCGCGTCGCCGGGTCGATTCCCAGCTCATTGAGAATTTCGTCATTATGCTCCCCTAATTTCGCCGCGCGCCGCCTCACTCTGATAGGCGTGCGGGAGAACTTGGCGGCCGGACCAGTTAGCGGCACCGCGATCCCGTCTTCTTGCTCAACGGTCTGCAGCATATCGCGCTCAAGCACCAGCGGATCACTTGCCGCCTCGGCATAGGTGCGAACCGGAGCGGCGGGGATTCCTCCTTTGGCCCAGGCTTCGAGGATTTCGCTGACCGTGCGCTCGACGCACCATTGCGCGACCAGCGCGTTACATTGCGCGCGCCGCCTCACCCGTGCGGCGGCAGTCGCATAGTCGGGATGGTCGGCCAATTCGGGCCTTCCTATGAGGTGTGCGAGAATCCTCCAATGCGAATCGAGCAGGATAGCCAAAAACACCTGGCCGTCACGGCAATGGAAAACTTCGATCGGCGCGGTGAAGAGTGAATCATTCCCCATCCGGCGCAGCGGATGACCAATCGCGCCGAGCGTCAAATAGCCATCGGACTGAAACAACACGACATCAAGCAACGACACGTCGATATGCTGGCCCTCGCCAGTGCGATCGCGATGACGCAGCGCGGCGAGCGCGCTCAGGGCGCCGTGCAATCCGGCCAGATCGTCGCACAGATAAGTCGCGCATCGCGTGGGTGGGCCGTCCGCCGAACCGTTGAGCGACATAAAACCACTCGCGGCCTCCGCCAGCGGATCATAACCGGCGCGGTCGTGGCCGGACCCAAACTGGCCAAAGCCGCTGATCGAGATGTAGATGACGTCAGGTTTGACGGCGCGGCAATGTTCATAGCCGATACCCCACTTGTCGAAGGTGCCGGGGCGGAAATTCTGCACGACGATATCGGCGCGGGCGGCAAGCTGGAGAAAAATCTCGCGTCCTTGCGCGCTGCGTAAATCCAGCGTCAAGCTGCGCTTGTTGCGATTGACGGTGGCATGCAGGAAGCTGACGCGGCCTTCCTTGCCCGTCAGATATGGTTGCACCTTGCGTGCGACCTCGCCGTCGCACGCTTCCACTTTGACAACATCGGCGCCAAGGTCGGCGAGCAGGCATCCGCACATCGGGCCGGCCCAACTGGTGGTTGCCTCCAGCACACGCATCCCCTGCAGCGGTCCGCTCAAGTCAGTGCGCGCTTCACGATAAAATTCAGACTTTGTCATCCGCCCCGCAGTTCTCCTTTTAAAACTCAACCGGAATGTCGTGAATCTAGTCCGGCCCGGTCCACAGTTACAAATCGGCTTGAAGGCCGTCTCGTCGGATTCAAGCGGGGCATCGATGGTGAACAGCGGCGATCAAAGTGCGCGGTCACATCCATTACATCTCTACTGAGACGGCGGATAGCGCGCTAGTCCGCCGCTCCCGACCGCCTGGTCAATAATTCGCCGCTAAACAGTTCATTATTGCACAAATCAAGCATCCAATGCTTGCGAGATGCACAAATCTCGTGCTACCTGCCTGAATTTCGCAAACCTAAACAGGTTAATGCGTGTTATAGGAAGAACGTTGGCAGCGTTAGAAACCGCATCTAGGCAAAGCGCGTAGGGGCTCGCGGTTTTGAGCGGCTGGTTGCTGCTGATGATGTAAGAAGCTGCGCCGATGAGTCGGCCCGCACGCCTGAACGGGGGAAGAGATGGTTAGTGTGCGCTCGCGATTGCTGTTGGTGACGGTCGCTTTGCTGTTCGTGGCCACGTCCGCTTCGGCGGCCACCCGGGGTCTAAGAGATACGCGGGAAGGGGCGCAGCCGACCGTAAGGCTGCCCGGCCATGTCCTGCCGGCACTGGCCAAGGCGACGGTAGTTCCCTCCAAGGCGCATAGCGGCGCGCAGCCGCTGACGCTGACGATCGTGCTGCGGCGCGACCATCAAGCTGATTTCGAGCGCTATCTGCACGCCGTTTACGCGCCGCATTCGCAGCAGTTCCATCATTTCCTGACGCAACGTGAAATCGCCGATCGTTTCGGTCCCTCGCGCGCGGATTACGACGCGGTGCTGGCCTATTTGCGCGCGCACGGCTTCAGACTCGTCCACGGCTCCGCCAATCGCCTGACGCTGACGGTGCGCGGCACGCGCACGCAGGTGGAC
>JBOHWM010000366.1:0-3469 GCA_050736555.1 Binataceae bacterium (SeqCode) | reverse complement strand
CCAGCAGCACGATCGCGACCGGACCCTTGGTCAGCACAGCCAGGCCAAGTATCGCGCCCGCGCCAAGCGTGCGCCATAACCTGCGCGTTCTGGCCGCAGGCGCGGCGGCTCGTGAGCGCGGACCTTGAAAATCCTCATTCGTATCGAAAAGCGGATAAATCGTGAACCATGCGCCGAAGAGCAGGAACGTCATCAGCATGTCGGTCAGCGCGGTAGTCGCGCGCGAAGCGTAGCCGTAAATCCCCAACAGGAAAAAAAACGCTAACCCTCCGCTCACTGCGCCCGCTTCAAGTGCGGTCCACTCCAGCACCACCACAGCCAATCCCGCACCCGCAATCAGCGAGGGCGCACGCGCGGTGGTTTCATCGACGCCACCCGCCGCTTTGCTGATTAACGCGGCACACCAGTAATAAAGCGGCGGTTTGCGCTCGACGAAGTCGTAGTAATCGTGCGGAAGTAACCAATGGCCATGGTTGACTATATCCACTACCCATTGAGCCGATTGCGGTTCCTGATCTTTCTCGAAGGGCGCGGTGATGCCTTGGCTCAAAATCACCAGCGCAATTATAAAGGCGGCGGTGATTCTCAGCGCGCGGCGCGCGGCCGCGCTCAAACCGCGCGACGGTTGACCTGCCGCCGATTCTCCCATACGAAAGAAGCGCCTTAACTGGGGTAGCGCGCTCACAATAGCTTCAAACGATACATAGCCGCGGCGCGCGACTGGAGTTTGGGTTCGCGATATTCATCGCGGATAATTCACATGCGCAACCGTGCCACCAGCGATCGCTTCAGGCATCAAATGCCGTAGTCCATGGGCCGAATCGAAACTGGCCACTTCCATCGCTTCGGCGTTGTGCGCATAACCGACTCGTCCCGCCCCGTCCACCAGCACGATCCCCGCTTGCGCACCAGTGCTCTCGCCAAGCTGACGAATCACGTTTTCCGCCACCCGCATCGGATCGCGCCGGCCAAGCATCAACACCGCCTCGCGGCACAACGCAATTTTGATGATCGCTTCGCCCGTGCCAGTGGCCGAAGCGCCGCCGCGTACGTCCGCGAAAACGCCCGCGCCAATTACCGCCGAATCGCCGATGCGGCCGGGAAGTTTGCCGGAGATGCCGCCGGTCGAAGTGGCGGCGGCGATATTGCCATGCGCGTCGAGTGCGGTGGCGCCGACGGTGCCATGCCGATCGGCTTCCGCCGCTGCCACTCTGCGCCCTTCCATCACGGCGCGCCAACGTTCGCGCGCTCGTTCACTGATCAATTCCTCCGGCCGGCACAGATCAAAACCATAACGCGCGGCCAGCCGCTCGGCATTGGCGCCACCGATCAAAACATGCGGTGAACGTTCCATCACGGCGCGCGCCAGCAAGATCGGATTCCGTATGCGACTGATTAACACCACCGCGCCAGCGCGCAACTCGAAATGCCCATGCCTAACCGGCGGTTGCAAATTGGAACCGTTGGCGCTTTCAAAGCCGTTGCGCGCCACCATCACCGCCGCGTCCATTTCGACCTTCCCCTCGACGGTCAATACGGAACCGTAACCGGCGTTGAAGAGCGGGTCGTCTTCGAGAAGTGTAACCGTCGCGCAGACCGCGTCGAGGGCGCTGCCGCCATCGCGCAAGATCTGCGTGCCGCGTTCTCCGGCGGCGATAATGGCGCGGCGCCGATTCGCTCGCTCGTTGAATGGCGCACGGCCACCGGCACCGCCATGCGCGATCAGTGCTACCCTCCCACTTTTTCGCATCAAAGCTCGCCTCGGCGGCGCCGCGCCCACATGAAAAGACGCCGAAAGTGGAACGTCAGTGCCCCCGTGGTTCCATACGCACGCTCGAGCCCGCGCCCGAGCTCGGTGATAAACGCTTCACGCTGTTCAACCGGCAACCGTTTCTGAAATTCACGTAAAGCGGTCGCACGGCACCATTCAAGAACTTCAGCCGGCCCGCGCATCGGATGGTGAAAGATGTGGTAATAACAATCGATCTTGTCGAAGCCGAGTCCACCTAGCATCGTCGCATAATGGTCAGGCGAACCTACCGTACGCGACGGCGGCTTTGTTTCGCCAAGATACTGCCGCCAAGGCACTTCAGCGGCCACCGCCGCGATAGTCGCCTGGGCGGTTTCATGGTCGTTCGCGGGAACTTGGATCACCAGTTCACCATCGGGCTTAAGTGCGCGGTGGCATGCCGCCAACACCTTGCGATGGTCCGCGATCCACTGCAGTGCCGCGTTCGAGAAGATGACCGAGTATGCGCCTTCGTCCGCTAACTCGCGAAAGTCGCCCAGCCTGAATTCGATTCGCGCGCGCAGTGACGGGTCAAGCTGCTCCCAATTTTGCTTCGCATGGGCGATCATTGTGGGCGACAAATCGAGGCCGATCACGTCAGCGCCAGCGCCTCGCCGTGCCAGTTCGATCGTGTTTTCACCGCTGCCGCAACCGAGGTCGATTATGCGATCGTAATCCCGTCCGGCATGCGCCGGATCAAAAAGCCGGGTAAAGATCATCTCGGCCGGTTCGGCGCGATAACGGCGAAACCGATTGTAAAGCTCGGGGTCCCAGTCTGTCATTGAATGCGGCTATCAGCATGCCAGCATAAGACGGCGCCACTGCCCAGACAAGTACGCCTTGCGCGGGGCGCCGCCCGGCTCTGCGCTTATGAATTTGTGGCGGTCCTTCGAAAATCGAGTGCCGCGCCGACATAGGCGTGCCTGGGCAGTTTTATTTGTGCCGCTCAACTTGGCTCGCTGGCGTTGTTCCCCTGACGCTCGCGTATCAGACGGTATTCGCGGCGTGCTTCAACCGTCTTCAACACGCGGCGGCAGACGGCAACGCCATCCGACTCCCGCCGGATAGCCTCGTTCAACAGCCGCTGCGCGTCGTGGTCGGCTTGCAGCCGTCGCGTTGCAAAACATGCCGCGATCGCGCCGGTCAGATTCATTTCGTCGTGCCAAGCGCCTAATTGATCCTGTAACTGCTTGAGCCATTCGATTGGTGCTTGCGGTACGGAATCAGGCGAAAGCTGTCGTCTGGTTTCGAGAATGTAGCGCAGGGTCTTGATCTTGATGCGAACGGCGTGTAGTGCCGCGACGCTTTCATCCTTCAACGCATGCTCAATTGCATCGTTCCACTTTTGCCATGAGTTGCGCATCACTGTATCAACGCCTTGAGCGAGATCCGCACTGCCGCATCGGATTATGGTTCTCAGGCCTCGTGCGGCGGTCCGAATCCTTAGGCGATGCCGCACGACCTCCCGCTCTTGCCTGGCGCGCTTCCTGATCAACATTGCCGCAACCGCGCTCCAACGCTTTCGTTCCGCGCCGTGCGCGTCTTGCGTGATTTGTGCGACCCGCCCGAGCATCACTTCGCTATCGCGCCATCCACCCAGCGCACGTCGGCATCGCTTCAAGGCTTTACGCTCGTGACGCAGTTTTTTCGAGGGATGTAGGGCTGAGAGCACGTCGACGA